>NZ_JBVJMN010000050.1:0-67313 GCF_055584185.1 Streptomyces sp. NPDC104202
GTACGAGCACTTCCACCCGGCACACCGAGAGCACGCACCAGACGCCGCAGGGCCGCCCTTCGGGCAACGAGGGGATTTTGACGACAGGCCCTAGGCGAACACGGCGGCCCAGGTGGCCGGCCCGACGACACCGTCGACGGTCAGCGCCTTGCGCGACTGGAAACTGCGGCAGGCCGTGTCGGAGCCCTGCCCGTACTGGCCGTCCACGGTCAGGGAGTAGCCGTGCGCGCTGTTCATCCGGAACTGCCAGGTCGCCACGCTCGCGTGCACGAAGCTCGGGGGCTGGCGGAAGCTGACCCCGGGATAGGGAAGGGGTCCGCCCCCCGGGTTGACCGCGCCGCTGAGGACGTGGGAGTACAGGTTGCCCGGGCAGCCGGTCGAGTGGTGGTCGCGATGACCGGTGATGGCCGGCGCGGCACCACCCGACACGCGCAGACGGTCGACTCCGTAACGGATGGCGTCGATCAGAGCCGGGGTGATCACGTCGTAGTCGCCGCTGGTCCCGCCCGTCAGGGCGCAGACCGCGTACCAGTCGTCATTGCCCTGGGTGGTGCCCTGGGCAGCGGTGCGCACGTTCTCGCCGCGCCCTTCGAAGAGGGAGCCGTGGACGCAGGCCAGGTGGCTGTAGGCGATGTCGGACCAGCCGTTCGAGTCCATGTGGAAGTTCTGGATGGCGCGTACCTGGGCCGCGCAGTCGGCGTGGTGGGCCTCTGCCACCTTGACGGCGTCGACGTGGTGGACGACCACGCCGCCTTGCTCCGGGGTGATGGTGCCGCTGACGTCCCGGGGAGCCCGGGCGCCCCACTGCGCGCGCGTGACGAACGTGGCCATCAGATCCTGCCTCCTCGGCCCACGGCGCACTCGACGGCGGCGTTCAACGGTTCGGCATGGGCGTTGCGGGCAGCTGCGGAGCCGTACACCGCGCCGCTTTGACGGGGATGGGTGACGAAGGGATTCTTGTCGCTCTTCGCCGGAGTGCCGGAAGCGCGGGCGGTTCCGGCGTGGATGAGGGGCAGCGCGAGTGCGCTGCCGACCGCCGCAAGCAGTGCGGCGCGGCGCGAGGGTCTTCTGGTCAACGGTCCTCCTGCTGGAGTGGGTGATCGTGGTGGTTCGGGTCGAGGGGCTCGCTGCGGGTGTGCCGGGCCCGTCACATCCCTGGTGCCGTCCGCCCGCCGCCGGACGGCGTGTCCGACGGCGAGCGGGCGTGCAGCGCCGGCCGGGCAGGCCGAGGACCTGCCCCACCGTGTCCGGAGCGGACGGAAGAGGTTGTCAGCAGCCGCCGCAGTTGTAGAAGGTCACGTCCCAGTGGTTGCCCTCGTCGGCGTACACGTTGCCGGCGCCGGACTGCCACTGCGGGGCACCGTCTCCGCGAAGGCCGATGTAGGTGAAGTTGTCCTGGATGTAGGTGGCCAGGCACTTGGCTTTGCCGAAGTCGAGCTTGTAGCCGTTCCAGTGGGAGTACGTGCCGCTCGCGTGGCCGGTCTCGGTGCCGCCGGTGATGTTGAGGGAGCAGCCGCTGGCGCTCTTGAGGGTCTGGGCGCCCTGGGCGGTGGCGAGGTTGAGCTGCTCGAACGACGTACAGGTGGGGTTGTTCCGGTCGGAGCAGTTTCCGGACGAGGACCAGGTGATCCCGGAAGCGCTGAACATCGAAGTGGCGGTGGCGTGGCTGATCTTGGTGACGGCGTAGGCGTCGCCCGTGCCGGTGAGGACGCCGACGCCGGGGGCGAACAGGGCGCCGGTGACGAGCGCCAGTGCGGTGATGACGGACCGGATTCTCATGCTGCGTCTCCTGGATGAGAGGTGGGTGGAACGACCCTGCACGCGCGGATGACGCGTATGAAGGGCGGATCTGGGGCCCGGCGAACCCGGCCGTGGGACGTCACTGCTCTTCGCCCCCGGGGGCCCTGGGCGAAGGGGGACGAGGGCGACGCGGAGGGGGGATGGGTGCTTCGCCCGGAGATCAGGGCGTGAGGCGTTCGTCGCCGCCGTTCGTGTACGCGCGCGGAACGCGCGTCCCGATCCGGGTGACGATTTCGTACACGATGGTGCCGGCCGCCTCCGCCCAGTCCTGGGCCGTCGGTTCGCCCCGGCTTCCCGGCCCGAACAGGACGGCTTGCGTGCCCGGCTCCGGTTCGTCGCCGCCGAGGTCGACCATGAACTGATCCATGGCGACCTGCCCGGCTACCCGGCGGACGCCGTCCCCGACGAGGACGGGGCCCCGGCCCGAGGCGTGCCGGGGGATTCCGTCCGCGTACCCCAGGGGGATCAGTCCGACGGTCGTTTCGTCCTCGGTGACGTGGTGCTGTCCGTACGAGACGCCGTGGCCGGCCGGCAGGCCCTTCACCAGGGCCACGCTCGCTCGCAGCGACATCGCCGGCCGCAGGCCGAGTCGGGCGGGGGTGCCGATCTCGGAGCTCGGCGAGAGCCCGTACATGGCGATGCCCGTCCGGACCAGGTCGAAGTGGGTCTCGGGGAGGGTGAGAGTCGCCGGCGAGTTGGCGATGTGCCGGATCTCGGGCTCGACCCCTGCCTTCTCCGCCTGCTCGATCAGCGAGCGGAAGACGTCCACCTGCACGGCGTTCAGGGGGTGGCCGGGTACGTCCGCACAGGCCAGGTGGGACCAGAGGCCGGTGACCTTGACCAAGCCGTCCCCCTCTGCCGCGAGTGCCTCGCCGATGAGCCGGGGCCAATCGGCGGGCCGGCAGCCGTTGCGGCCGAGCCCCGTGTCCGCCTTGAGCTGGATGCGGGCGGTCTTCCCCGTGGCCCGAGCGGCCGCGCACACCTCTTCGAGGGCCCACATGTCGCTCACCGACATGTCGAGTCCGGCCTCGATACCCTGGTCCCACGGATCGCCGGGGGTCCACAGCCAGCACAGGAGCGGTACGTCGGTGATACCCGCCGCCCGCAGCGCGAGTGCCTCGTGAGGCGTGGCCGTGCCCAGCCAGGAGGCGCCCGCGGTGAGCGCCGCCTGTGCGCAGCGGACGGCGCCGTGACCGTAGCCGTCGGCTTTGACCACCGCCATCAGCTGGACATGGGCGGCGATGCGGGCGCGCAGTGCCCGGACGTTGTGCCGCAGCGCGCCGAGGTCGATCTCTGCTCTGGCTCGGCGGAGCGATGAGGTTTCCATGCTCACGGGATCTTTCCTTCGGGGAACGTCCTGTGCGGACATGCCGTGCGCGTGCCCGGCGAGGTCGGTAGGCGCCCGCCACGTCGAGGGTGTGGAGTGAGCGGAGTGATCGCTGCCCGGCGTTCGCGCGTGGTCAGGAGGTGCAGCCGGAGGACGGGAGGGTCCACGGAGACGGCGGGGTGAGACCGTCGTACAGGGCGATCAGCAGTTGCTGGGGGCAGACGGACGTGCCCTGCCGGAAGATGCCGAAGTGGAGGTGGGGGCCGGTGGAGTTGCCTGTGGTGCCGGTGTGGGCGATCAGCTGACCGGTGGTCACGCGGGTTCCGTCGTTCACGCTGCGGCTGTCGAGGTGGCAGTACTGGTAACTGACGCCGTCATCGCCGTCGATCGCCACGCCCAGGCCGCAGGAGTCGTCGAGTCCGCCGTTGAGGCGTGCGGTGCCGGAGGTGACGGCGTACGCGGGGGTTCCCGTCTCGACCGCGATGTCACTGGCCGGGTAGTCATGATGGGGCCACAGGAGGCTTTCCCGACCGTCGAAGACGGCGGTACGGGGGATGACGAAGGCGTAGGTGCCCACGGGGCCGGAGCTGGGCGGCGAGCCGAGCAGGTGCTGCCAGGTGGTGGGGCCCACGGTCGTTCCACCGGTGAGCTGGTGTCGGGCCTTGTAGTCCTGGACGGCGGCGCTCGTCCGCTCCCCGAAGGCGCCGTCGGCCGCGATGTCGTATCCGTGCTTGCGGAGTTGGAACTGCAGGGCGCGAACGGCGTCCGCCTGGGTCGAGCCGGGGGCGACGGTGACCACCAGCCTGCCCCAGGTGACCGGCCCGACGATGCCGTCGGCGGCGAGTCCCTGGCTCTGCTGGTAGGAGATCACGGCGCTTCTGGTCTGTGCGTCGAACTCCGCGTTGGCCGTGACGCTTCTCCCCTGCTGGCGCAGGAGGAACTGCAGGCCGGCCACGTCGTCCCCGGTCGCCCCCTTCTGCAGCAGGGGCCAGTCCGGAACGGCCGCGTGGGCCGGGGCGGACAACAGTCCGAGGAGGAGCAGGGCGATGAGCGTGGTGATCACCGCTCGTATGTCCCTGTGACGGGAACTGCGCCTGCCGGAGACGGCGGGTGCCGAGACCATGGACGGTCCTCTCTGCTCGTACGGTTGCCGACTCCGCTGCCCGCGGGGGGAGATGGGTTCCCTGGGAGGGCGAAGTCGTGGCCGCTCGCTGGGAGCGTGGCCGACAGGCCCCCCCTCCAGGTCGAGACGATCATGGACCGCTACCTGGAGCTGCTGCACCCCGGCGGCACCCTGACCTACTTCTCCTACCTCGGCACCCGGCCGGCCCGCTCGCTGCTCGCGTCCCGGGCGCAGGCGCGCCGCCACCGGGCGGTGGAAGAGGTGCTCCGCGGTTACCAGCGCCGGTACGCCACGGGATGCTGGACGGTCTGGGCGAACCTTCCCCCCGCCAGGGTCTGGCAGCTCACCCTTCCGGCACCCGGGAATCCCGGCGCCCGGCACACCGTCTGGAAAGCCGACCGGTGAACACGCTGACCACCGTCCTCGGCCACGTTCCGCCGGCGGGAGCGTACGTGATCGTGGTCCTGGCGGTCCTGGCCGAGTCGGTCCTGCTCATCGGCGCCTTCGTCCCCACCTTGACCCTGCTCCTCACGGCGGGCGCGCTGGCCCGCACCGGTCAGCTCAGCCTCCCGCTGCTGGTCGCGACGGCCGCCTGCGCGGTGGTCGCGGGTGACTTCCTCGGCCACCGCACGGGCCGCGCGCTCGGCCCCCGCCTGCGCACCGGCCGCCTGGGCCGCCGCCTGCCCGACGCCGCATGGCGGCGCACCGAAGCGCTGATGGCCCGTCGCGGCGGCCAGGCCGTCCTGATCTCCCGCTTCCTGCCGCTGATCCGCACCCTCGTTCCCCACCTCGCCGGCGCCACCCGCGTGCCCTATCACCGCATCGCCCCCTACAGCCTCGCCGCCGCTCCGCTGTGGGCCGGCCTCGAAGCGGGGACCGGATTCGCGGCCACCGCGTCCCTCCAGCACGCCCTCGCCCTCGGCGGCCCGGCCCTCGCCGCTGCCGCGGTCGCGCTGGCGGCCGTCCTGGGCTGGGTCAAACTGCGCCACCGCGGCCGGAGCGGCACGCCGTCACCTGCTGCGCGCCGGTGGCGGGCCGGCCCTTCTTCCGTAGCCGCTCCGGAAGGCCGATGCTCGACGGCCTCGCCGCGGGGGAGTCAGGGGCGCTTTCGAGGTTGAGCTGCTCGAAGGAGTGCGGGTGGGGCCGGTTCGGTCGATGCAGTTGCCGGATCGAGGTGACCGGGCGTCCAGGTCCTGTCGTTGCGTGTCACACGGACGGACAGTGCGGGTCCGTGACACGATCCGGCGCGCGGGCTTCGATCCCCGCCACGTCCGGACGATCCGTCAGGATGGAGGCGATGCCGTACGGAACCTCGAGCCGGGACGGGATCTGTCGCGGCGGGCGGCGCCGTTGTCCACCGCGGTCGCGGTGGCCATCGTGGGGTCAGGGGCAGGGGGATGCCAGAGCGGGCCGCCGATGCGAGGGGAAGGACCGGGGTTGATGTCCGCACGACCGAAAGGAGCCGTGATGCTGCGGTGTGACGTGGCCGTCCTCGGTGGCGGAGCAGCCGGCCTGTCACTGGCCTGGCGTCTGCTCGTTCCGCCGTCCGGCGCGGCTGTCCCGGAGGTCGTCCTGATCGACGCACCTCCGGGCCCTCTCAGCCCGCCCCCACGAACCTGGTGCTACTGGGAGAACGGCCCCGGCCCGTACGACGCCTGGCTGACGTCCTCATGGGGCCGGGTGAGACTGCACGAGGCCGGCGGGCGCTCCTTCCACCGCGACCTGGGAGAGCTGCGCTACAAGATGCTGACCTCGGAGTCCTTCTCCCGGGGACTGCGCCCGCTCCTGCGCGGGCTGCGCAGGCTCGAGGCCACCGCCGGCGACGTCGACGACCGGCCCGACGGCGTCACGGTCACGTGCCGGTCCGCTGACGGGGGCGCACTCCGCGTCCACGCCCGCTGGGTCTTCGACACCCGCCCTCCGAGCGCGGAGCCGGACGCCCGCGTTCGTCTCCTCCAGCACTTCAAGGGCTGGTTCCTGCGAACCGAACGGCCCGCCTTCCTGCCGGAGGCCGTCGACATCATGGACTTCCGAACGCCGCAACCCCCGCGTGGTCTCTCCTTCGGCTACGTGCTGCCGCTCTCCCGGCACGAAGCCCTCGTCGAATACACGGAGTTCGGCCGGGAGGCACTGTCCGACGAGGAGTACGACGCAGCCCTGCGCCACTACACCGGATCCGTCCTCGGTCTGGGCGCCTTCGAGGTGCGTGCGGTGGAACAGGGGCGCATCCCGATGACGGACGCCCGTTTCCCGCGGCGGGCGGGGCTGAGCACCTTCCGCCTCGGGGGCGCCGGGGGAGCGGTGCGGCCCTCCACCGGATACGCCTTCGCCGCCATCCAGCGGCAGACGCGCGCCGTGGCCGCCCTCGTGCACGCGGGCCGCGAACCCCTCCCGCCCGCCGCCTACCCCCGGCGCGCCCTCACGATGGACGCGATTCTCCTCCGCGGCATCGACACCGGAAGGATCTCCGGGCCCGACTTCTTCGCCCGCCTGTTCGACGAGGTCCCCGTCGACCGGCTCCTGCGATTCCTCGACGGCGGGACACGCCTGTCAGAGGAGCTTCGCATCGGCCTGCACACTCCCGTTGGTCCCATGCTCCGTACGACCGCGGAGCTGCCCTTCCTCCCCCGCCGACACTGAACCGGCGACCCTCGTCACGAGAGCGAGCCCACGCGATGCGATCCTCCCGCCACGTCCGTGCCTCACGCGGCCGCGACCGCCGAGCGGTCGTCGTGCCCGCCCCGCCGGGCCTCCTCCGGACGGGGCCCGGCCCACGGCCCTCGTGCGCCGTCGTCGGCGGCGGCATCGCCGGGATCGCGGCGGCCACGATCCTCGCCGAGCGCGGAGTCGACGTCACCCTCTACGAGCGACAGCCAGCTCTGGGCGGCCGCCTGGCCGGCTGGCCGGACCGGCTGAACGACGGTTCGGACGTGACGATGAGCCGCGGATTCCACGCCTTCTTCCGGCAGTACTACAACCTGCGCGGACTGCTGCGTCGTATCGACCCCTCCCTGCAACTCCTGACCGGCCTGCCCGACTACCCGCTACAGCACGGCTCCGGCCTCCACGACAGCTTCGCGCGCGTGCCCCGCACCCCTCCCTGGAGCGCCCTCGGCTTCGTCGCTCTCAGCCCGAGCTTCGGCTGGCGCGACCTCAGGCGGATGAACGCGCCGGCCGCGCTTCCCCTGCTCGACGTCCGCGTCGCCGACGTCTACCGGCGGTACGACGCCGTCAGCGCAACTGACTTCCTTGACGACATCCGCTTCCCGCCCGCCGCGCAACACCTCGCTTTCGAGGTCTTCTCCCGCAGCTTCTTCGCCGACCCCGGGGACCTGTCCGCCGCGGAGCTCGTACTGATGTTCCACATCTATTTCCTGGGCTCCTCCGAGGGCCTGCTCTTCGACGTGCCGAACGAGCCCTACCCCCAGGCACTGTGGAACCCTCTCGCGGCCTATCTCCGCGGACACGGCGTCCGCATCCTGACCGACACTGCTGTCAGGGAGATCGTCCCGGCCCCCGGCGGCGGCCACACGGTCTCCTCCACCCACGGTTCCCGGCACGCCGACGCCCTCGTGCTCGCCGCCGACACCGCTGGGCTCCAAGCGCTCGCCGCGGCGTCCCCGGCCCTGTGCGACGAGTCCTGGCGCGCCGGGGTGAGCGCGCTTCGTACCGCGCCGCCCTTCCTCGTGTCCCGATTGTGGCTGGACAGGCCCGTGCGCCCGGAACGCCCCGGCTTCCTCGGCACCAGCGGATACGGCCCCCTCGACAACATCAGCGTGCTCGACCGCTGGGAGGGGGAAGCCGCTCGCTGGGCCGCCCGCACCGGCGGTTCCGTCGTCGAACTGCACGCCTACGCGCTCGACCGGTCGACCGATCCCCACACGCTGTCCCGCGAGCTGGTGGCCCAGCTGCGCCGCGCCTGGCCGGAGACCCGCGCCGCGGTCATCATCGACGAGCGGCACGAGGTCCGTTCGGACTGCCCGCTCTTCGAAGTCGGCGCCCACCGGAACCGTCCCACCGTCCACACCTGCGACCCGACGGTCACGGTCGCCGGCGACCTGGTCCGCACCGAGTATCCCGTGGCCCTCATGGAACGGGCGGCGACCACGGGGTTCCTCGCGGCCAACGCCCACCTCCGCCGGTGGGGCCTGCGCGGCCAGACGCTGTGGACCGTTCCCACCGCAGGGCGGTCGGCCGCGCTGCGGCTCCTCGCACGCGCGGCTCCGGCATCCACGCCATGAGGCACCGGCGCCGACCGCGAGCTACCGACCGGGGAACCGGCCGGAGCTCCGAAGCCGCCACCGGCGCTCCGCGTACGCCAGATCGTCGCGCCACAGGCGCCCCGCCGCGGACCGCATCACCGGCCGCAGCAGGGGCGCCATGGCCCTGACCGCCGCGAAGTGCGGACGGTCGGACGCCGCCAGGACGGCCTCGACCACCGCGGTGCGAGGGCGCCCGGCTCCGGCGGGCGTCAACGGCGTGGCGTGCGTCTCGACCACGGAGCCGGCACCCTCGCCCTCCGTGATCCGCATGGTGACGGTACGGGGTTCCGGCGCGGTGAAGGCAGCGGTCACCGGCACCACGGCGCGGCCCACCACCTTGAACGACACCCGCACGACCAGTGCGTCCTCGGCTCCCTCGTCGTCGTCCGACGGGGCGGAGAGCACCTCCAGGTCGACGAAGGAGTAGGGGTGGAGCCACGCGCCGTGCCAGGGATCGAGCCGGTTGGCGACGACGTCCTCCGGCTCGCAGCGGCCGAAACCGGTGTAGACGGCGGCGATTGCCGCCCCGTCCGCCGGTCGGGGCGGCATCACCGGTCGCGACGTCGGTTCCTCGCCCCCCACGCCGTCCAGCCGCACCCAGACGAGGACGCCGTCGTCGTACACCGGCCATGGCTCCCAGCCGGCGAAGGACGAGCCGTCCAGCGCCAGACCGTGCCAGCGGCAGATCAGGGTCCCGCATCGGACCACACCGTCCTTCAGAGCGGCCCCGAGGTGCGGACAGACCCCGGAGCCCGCGCGCACCTCTCCCCGGGCGTCGCGCCAGAGCACCACCTCGACGCCTGCCACGTTCCTCCCCGTGGGGCGATCCGCCCGGATGTCCCCGCTCGCCCCCACGACGTACCAGTTGCCCGAGGGCCGGGACCCCGCCCGCTTCAGAGCGGCGGCGATCGCCGCCGGACGGGCCTGCCGCCACGTGGCGCGCTGGCTCTCCCAGGACACCGCCTCGCGCCGAAAGCTCAGGGGCAGTCGACCAGGCTCGCGTCGCCCGTGCCGTTCCGTCACCTCACGTCCTCTCCCGCACGTTCGTGCTCTCGTCCCGGCCCGGGCGAGTCCGCGCCCGCGCGCCGCGGGCCTCGGGGCCGCCTCCGACCGACGGGGCGGCGCTTCGCCGTCCGGCACGCGCCACCCAGGCCCTGGCGAGGCCGGGCAGCGCGATCGACGCCCGTCTGCGCGTGCCGACGACGGCGCGTCGGTGCACCACCGGATATCCCTCCTTCTCGATCACCGTGAGGATGTCCCGGTACAGGACGAAAGCCGTGCGCACACACGGGGAGGACCCGGGCTCCAACAGAGCGATCCCCGGCTCCGCCTTCCGGTACACACCCCGTGTGAGGGCCGCCGCGGCGCGCAGCGCGTCGGTGATCCGACGGTCGTGGCACCCGGTCCGTCTGCTCCACCGCAGCAGTTCGCCGTCCACCCCGGACGCCGCCAGCAGGTCGGCCGGCAGGTAGACCCGGCCCCGGTCCAGATCCTCTCCGACGTCGCGGAGGAAGTTCGTCAGCTGGAAGGCGACCCCCAGCGCGGCCGCGTACGGCTCCGCCTGTTCCCGCGGAACGACGGTCCCGAGCACCGGCACCATCTGCAGCCCGATCACCGCGGCCGACCCGTGCATGTACGCGCGCAGATCGGCGTAGGTCGCGTACTCCCTGACGAACAGGTCGCTGCGCATGGAGGCGAGGAAGTCGTCGAAGTACCGCGCGGGGATGCCGAGGCGCTCCCGCGTGTGGGCCGCCGCGATCACGGTGGGGTCCGTCACCGCCCGTCCGCGCAGCGCCTGGCGCCACTCGACCTCAAGGACGTCCAGCGCGGCCGCGCGCTGCTCCGCGGTGGCGGCGGCGTTCTCGTCGACGATGTCGTCCGCGCGGCGGGCGAATCCGTACAGCGCGTGGACCGCGCTCCTGCGATCCAGCGGCAGCAGCCGCGTGGCGAGGAAGTACGTGCGTCCATGACGCGCGTTCAACCGACGGCACTCGGCGTAAGCGGCCCGCAGCACGGGGTCGTGCACCCCGATGGCGTCCAGTTCGCGAGATGTCACGACGCCCCCAGCCTGCCGCGCGTGACAGCAGGCACCGGGCGACGCCGTGCGGCCGGGGGAGGTCCCGTGATGCGACGGGCGGCCAGCTTTCCCGAGATGAGCACAGGCGGCACGCCGACCCCGGGCGTGGTGCCGCAGCCCGCGAGGACCACGTTCTCCGTGCCCCGCACCAGGTTGCGCGGGCGGAACGGCCCTGTCTGGGCGAACGTGTGGGCGACCGAGAAGGGGGTGCCCGCGCTGTGACCCATGGCGGTCCAGTCGGCAGGGGTCACCAGGCATTCGGCGTCGATCGCGTCGCCGAAGCCTTCCAGTCCCCGCCGCTCGAGCTCACCGACCAGCGAATCCCGGTACGCCGTGCCGAGCTCGCCCCAATGCAGCGGGCTCGGCCCGATGTCGGTGTTCGGACACGGAGCCAGGACGTAATGGAGGTGCCGGCCGGGCGGAGCCAGCGAGGGGTCCGTGGCCGTGGGCCGGGTGACGAGCAGCGAGGGGTCGGTCATCAGCTTCCCCGTACGGGTGATCTCCTCGAACGTGCGCGACCAGGCCGCGCCGAAGAACAGTGTGTGATGGGCGAGTACGGGCCAGGTACGGTCCGTTCCCGCGTGGAGGATCACGGCGCTGGGGGAGTGGCGGGTCCGTAGCACCCGCCGCGGCGCGCGGCCCAGGAGCCGGTAGGCATGGGGGAGCTCCGTGGTCAGCACCACCGCGTCGCACGCGATCCGCCCGTGCTCCGTCAGGACACCGGTCACCCGTGCCCCGGACCGTTCCAGTGCCTCGACGCGCTCCGCGTACCGGAGGTCGGCCCCGGCCCGCCGGGCGGCTTCGGCCATCGCCACGGGCACGGCGTGCATCCCGCCGCGGGGGAAGTAGACGCCCGCCACGGTGTCCATGTACGCGATCACCGCGTAGGCCGCCATCGCCCGCGACGGCGGCACACCCGCGTAGAGGGCCTGAAAGGAGAACACCCGCTGAAGGCGTTCGTCCTCCAGGAAGGACCCGATCGCGCGGTCCAGACGTCCCAGCCCGCCCAGTGCCGCGAGCCGGGCCAGGTCGGGATGGAGCAGCTGCGCCGGAGAGTCGAAGTTCGCTCCGATGAAACGCTGTTCCTGCACCGCGTAGAGCCGGCCCAGCCAGGAGCGCAGCCTGAGATAGCCGTCGGCCTCGCGTGCCCCTGCGAACCGTTCCACCTCGGCCGCCATCGCGGAAGCCTCCGTATGGACGTCGACACCACTCCCGTCCCGGAACAGCGCCCGGTACGCCGGGTGGAGCGGGACGAGCTCGACCCGCTCGCGCAGCGAGTCCCCCACAGCCGCGAACGCCTCGTCGAGGAGAGCAGGCATCGTGAGAACGGTCGGCCCCGTGTCCACCCGGAAACCGTCCAGGTCAAGGCGCCCGGCCCGTCCGCCGGGCGCGGTGTCCCGCTCGACGACCGTCACCTTCCGTCCGGCGCCGAGCAGATGGAGCGCTGCCGACAGACCGGCGAATCCCGCGCCCACCACGACCACGTGATCCGTCCTCCCCGGCACGCCCTTCATCGCACCCCCTCCGTCACCGGAGCGGAGGACCGCTGCACCCGCTCGTGCAGGCCGGTGTCCCGCGCACCGGTACGCGCGCGCGAGGTGAGACCCGCCGGTGTACGGCCGCATGCCTCGAGGAGGATCCGCTCCAGATGTTCAGCCGGCCCGGGGACCAGGGCCGCCCGCCGCAGGGCCTCGACGGCCCGGGCGCACAGGGCGTCCACACGCGCGGTGACGTGCCCGAGCGCCCCCAGCGCGTCGAGCAGGTCCCGTACACGGCATCGATCGTCGTCCGTGGCGTAAGGGGAGCCGACGACGGTCTCCAGCAGCCGCAGCCCCGCGGTGTCGCCCCTGCGGACGCACAGCGTCCTTCCCACGGCCAGGAGGTAGGTCGCCTTCCCTTCGCGCAGGTCCTCGCCGGCGGGTTTGCCGGTGCGGGCCGGATCGCCGAAGACTCCCTGCAGGTCGTTCTCCAGCTGGAACGCGATCCCGGCGCACATACCCGCCCGCCGCAGCTCCTTGACCGCCCCCTCCCCGGCTCCCGCCAGCCGAGCCCCCAGCAGGAGGGGATGCACCGCCGAGTAGCAGGCCGTCTTCAGGACAGCTGTCCGCAGGGCGAGCCCGCGAGAGCGCGCCCCGGTCACCTGTGCGCGCACGTCCAGGTACTGCCCCGCGACCATCTCGGTCCGCATCGCCCGCCACTGTGCGCCCAGCCCGGCCGAGTGCGGGGTCCTCAGCAGCGCCTCCATGAACACGTCGTCCGCCCAGGCCAGGGCCAGATCCCCGGCGAGCACCGCGGCCGACCTGCCGAATCCCGTTCCAGAGCCGGCACGCCCCTCCGTCCGGTACTGGCGGTCGAGCGCGACATGGACGGCGGGTTCACCTCGGCGGGTGAGGGAACCGTCCATGACGTCGTCGTGGATCAGCGCGCACGTCTGGACGAGCTCGATGGCCGCCGCCGCGCGGATCGTCGCGTCGGCCGCCTCGTCGCCCTCGCCGCCGACCGCACGCATGGCCCACCACAGCAACCGGGACCTGCGGCGGTGGCCACCCGTCGTGAAGGCGGCCACCCGTCGCGCGATGTCCGAGGCGAAGGGCCCCTCGATGGCCTGAGCCTCCTGGACACGTTCTCTGAGCAGGTCGTCAAGGACGAGATCCAGGACCGCGGTGACGTCCCGGTCGATCGTGGAGGGATGGAGCGTCTGCATGTGGATTCCCTTGCTGCCGTGTGCCGGGCAGTGCGGTACGTGGGGAGTTCGGTATCTCAGTGCCCCGCAGATGCAGCGGCGCAGCAGACCTTGGGCCACATGGACCTGTCTCGTTCCGCCACGGCCCCCGCCGGCACGGCACGGCGCGTCCGTTGGCCTCGGCCGTGTAGGTGCGGCAGGCTGGGCGACCGAGCGAGGGAAGGCCATGGACATGCTGCGTGACAGGGAACTCGCCGCCGCGTTCGACCACGCGTCGTCGTCCTACGACCTCATGACGTCCGCCAGCCCGGGTTATGCCGCGCACCTGCGCCGGTCCGCCCGCCGTCTCGGTCTTCCCGCCCGGGGAGCCGGACTGACGGTTCTCGACCTGGGATGCGGCACGGGCACGTCCACGAAGGCCCTTCTGCGTGCCGCACCCTTGGCCACCGTCATCGGGGTCGACGCCTCCGCCGGCATGCTCGCGCGTGCCCAGGCCAAGCCCTGGCCGGCGACGGTGTCCTTCGTCCATGCCCCGGTCGAGGACATGTCAGAGGTCGACGCGAGAGGCCCGTACGACGCCGTCTTCGCGGCCTACCTGCTGCGCAACGTGGCCGACCCCACGGCCGTGCTCACCGCCGTGCACCGACTTCTCCGGCCCGGCGGCAGGCTCTCCGTCCACGAATACTGCCTCGCCGGCCGGCCGTCCGACCGGCTCGTCTGGAAGACCGTCGTCAACGGCTTCGTGCGTCCCTGGGCACGACTCCACGGGGACGCCGACCTCTACCGGCACCTCTACCGCAGCGTGCTGGAGTTCGACTCGGCGCACGCCTTCACCGACCGGCTGCGACGCGCGGGCTTCACCCGCGTACGCTGCCTGCCCCAGCCCGGATGGCAGGCGGGCATCACCCACACATTCGTCGCCGAGCGCCCTCGACACGCTCACGCCGAGCTCGACGGGGGCGGCAGCTCCGGATAGGCGCGCCGGGTGACCCGGCTGCGCCGGAGCGGGCTCGTCAGGCCGAGGACCGCTCCGCCCGCCCCCTCCTATCTCGGGCACACGGACCCCGAAGAGTCATCGTCGCGACCGGCCGAACCTGCGGCCCCGCCGGCCCGACTTCGGACCGTCGTCGGCCTCCGGAGCAGCCACCTCCACGAGTTGCGCCACGGAGACCCGGAAGTCGGCGGAGCTGTGACCGTGACCGTCTCGGAAGAGAACGCGCAGAGCGCCGCCCGGCGCGCGGTAGATCTCACGCGTGTGATCACGCGCGAAGCCGTAGCGGCCGTGTGTCCGGGCCACCTCCAGAGCAAGCTCCCCTGCGACGCCGGCATCCTCGCCCGCCGCGATCGTCCTGGCCACCCGGTAGTCGAAGTCCCCGCCGACCGACTCGGACTGCTCGATGAGCACGAACCACTCCGTGGCCACCATCATTGCCTCCCCCTCCTCGACGCCTCAGGCGATCAGAGCCCAAGCCTCATCGCTCCCGGCCCCGTCGGAGCCCTTCCTCGCCGAGCCCGGGGCCTGCTCAGGCACGCCCCTGCACCCATCAGCGCCGCGGAGCCGAGCCCCGCACAGCCGAACTGACAGCGGACGTAGAAATTTGAAGCATCGGGTGAAACCGATCGGTGCGACCCGGCGGAATGCCTCACCACACACAGGGTTCGAGATCTTCTCGACCGGATGATGGGGATGATCGCCATGAACGCTCGTTCTGCTGGTGCGGTTCTCACGGCCGCCGTGGCCGTCGCGCTGTCCGCCACCGCCGTCGCTCCCGCGTTCGCTCAGCCGCAGGCCGCCGAGGGGCAGGCGACGGTGTCGGTGCTGCACGCCGTTCCCGGGCTGACCGTGGACGTGTACGCGGGTGACAAGGAACTGCTCCCCGACTTCGCCCCGGGCACGCTCACCGAGCCGCTGAAGCTCGACGCCGGCTCCTACGACATCAAGGTCTTCAAGGACGGTGAAGGGCCCAAGGGCACACCGGCCATCGAGAAGACGGTCGAGGTGCCCGCCGGAGCCAACGCCACGCTGGTGGCGCACCTGACCGCCGACGGAAAGCCCGCGCTCGACGCGTTCGTCAACGACACCTCCAAGGTCCCCGCCGGCAAGGCCAGGCTCACCGTCCGCCACGTGGCCGCAGCCCCCGCCGTGGACGTCCGCGCCGGAGGAACCGCGGTCTTCCAGGGCCTGGAGAACCCCAATGAGGCGAAGGGCGAGGTCGCGGCCGGTACCGTGTCGGCCGACGTGGTCCTCGCCGGCACCGACACCGTCGCGATCGGCCCGGCCGACCTGGACCTTGCCGAAGGCAGCAACACCATCGTCTACGCCTGGGGCAGCGCCGCCGACAAGAACCTCGCGCTCAAGACCCAGACCATCACCGGGATGCACAGCGCCCCCCACTCGGTACCCGCCGGCGAGACCGGCCTGGCCGCTGCCGTCGCACACAACCAGGGCCTCACCCTGGGCGCCCTTTCCGCCGGCGCCCTCCTGGCCCTGGGCGCCTCGGGCTACCTGCTGCGCCGCCGGACCGACGCCATCTGAACCACGCCAGCTCGTCCCGAAATCGACTCCCTGTCCGGTGCGATCACCCTGCTCACCCGGTGATCGCACCAGACAGCCCCACGCAGCGGAAAGGCCGGTCATGGGCATGGCCCCCACTCAACGCCGCACACTCGCGGTGGCCGCGGCCCTGCTCGGCATCATCCTGACGGTGGCGGCCTACCTTCTCGCCACGGCACAGGCCGACGAGTCCGGCGGCGCCTCTGATTTCGGAGCCGCCCCGACCACCGCAGCACCTGCGGAGCCTGCGCGGCCCACAGCGCCGACCACCGGGCGGCCGCAACCCGGAGAGCCCTCGTCGGACTCCGCTTCCCCGGCTCCCGCGCCGCCTCGAGAGCTGTCCATTCCCGGACTCGGCGTCCGCGCCCCGGTGGATCCGGTGGGGGTGGCCGCGGACGGGCGGATGCAGATCCCCGGCGATCCCGGCCGCGTCGGCTGGTACCGCTTCTCGCCGGCCCCGGGGGCGCCCAGGGGGTCGGCGATCATCGTCGGACACGTCGATGCCAAGGGACGCGGCCTCGGCGTCCTGTTCGGCCTCAACCGGGTGAGGCCAGGTGACCGGGTGGAGGTGCGACGGGAGGACGGCACGTCCGTCGACTACGCGATCACCACGCGTCGGACGGTCGGCAAGAACGATCTCGCGGGATCCGCCGTGTTCGACAGGGAAGGACCCGCGGTGTTGACCCTCGTCACCTGCGCCGGCCCCTACGTGCCGGACCGTGGCGGCTACCAGAACAACCTGGTGGTCACAGCGGTGGAGGTGACGAAGTGACGGGCAGGTGGGGCGGTGCGCAGGTCCTTGCCGCTAGTGTGGCAGCCGTGAACACGGCGTCGGACGGCCAACTGGGCGAGGGGTTCGCCGACGGCGACGAATCCTGCCTCAAAGAGTCCTACCGACGCTGGGGCGCCCTGATCTACACCATCGCGTCGCGCAAACTCGCCGATGACGAAGAGGCCAAGGACGTCACCCAGCAGGTGTTCGTCGGAGCCTGGAACAGTCGCAAGACCTTCGATCCCGGGCGGGCCTCTCTCAAGACCTGGCTTCTGGGCATCACCCACAAAAAGGTGGCCGACGCGCTCAGCCGCAGATCACGCCACCAGAGGGACGTCCAGGCCGTCAGCGCCGGCACGAACATCGCTCAGCAAGACGCTCCCGCAGCCGAGTCGGTCGTGGATTACGTCACCCTCACCCGGGAGATGGAAACCCTGACCGAGCAACAGAAGCTCGTGCTCACGATGGCCTTCTACGAGGACCTGTCCCAGTCACAGATCGCCGAGCGCATCGGACTGCCGCTCGGAACGGTCAAAACACACACACGGCGTGGTCTGATGCGTCTGAAGAAGCGGTTGGAGGTGGACGGTGAAGCACACCGATGAAGAAACCCTGACGATGATGGCACTCGGAGAGGACACCGAGCCGTCAGCCTCCCTCCATCTGCACGAATGCGATGCCTGCCGCAACGACTACGACGCGCTGCGTCGGCTCATCACCACGATGGCCCCCGAGACGGCGGACGATCAGCTGCTCACGCCGCCGGCCGGCCTGTGGGACTCCATCGCCACCGAACTGCAGCTCCCGGGCGAGGACACCCCCCGTGTCCGCCCCCGGTCTCCCTCCTCGATCGCGGGAGTGCCGGGAAGGTCCACGCGGCGGGTCGGTCGCTTCGCCGTCGCCCTCGCCGCTTGCACCGCCCTCCTCGGCGCCGCCGCCGGCAGCGCGATCACCTGGTGGGCGACGCACAGCGACACCTCTGCCGAGCAGACCGTGGCGACCGGCAAGCGTCTCGACTCCCTGCGAGGAGGCTCGGCCGGCTACGCCAGCCTGCAGGACCAGAGCGGCCGGCGATCCCTGCAGATCACCGTCAGAGGGCTGCCCAGGAGTTCGGGCTACTACGAGGTCTGGCTCATGGACGACAGCCACACCAAACTGGTCTCGATGGGTGTCCTGGGACCCGACGGCCGCGCCACCCTTCCGGTTCCCGACAACATCGACCTGCGGGAGTACTCCGTCGTGGACGTGTCCGTCCAGCCGTACAACGGCAAACCCGACCACTCCGGAGACAGCATCGTGCGAGGCACCTACGCGGGCTGATCTCCGGGATGCTGCCTTAGCACGGCTTCCTGCTTCTGCATTCTGAACTGCCATCAGCGCGCGCTCGATCCCGCTCGCCGGTCGGGGGGGAGAGAGACCTGCGATGCCCGATTGTCCGGAGGGCCGCCCCGTCTCTCGACCCGAGACGCACCGCAGCGAACCGCGAGGGTTAGGAACACCGGCCGCTCCAGGCGCACTGACGAATGACCATCGTCATCGCGTGAACGCACCATGAGCAACGCGCCCGAGGCACCGGTATCAGGGGTAGCTGACGCAGTTGGCAGAGCAGTCGCCGGCTGCCGCACTCAGGATCATGCCGAAGGCGAGGAGAGCCAGGACGATCCACGCCACATGAACGAACGAATTGTCCCCGCCAATCGGGGTTTTTGAAGCCCTGGGCGGCGGAACCTCGTGAGGGCTCTCGCGCTTGTCACCGGGTCCGTCGTGTTCCTCCGCGGTCACCGTGCCGTCCCCCTTCGCGATGCGTCCTTCTCATGGCACGACGTCAGATCTCACCCGTCAAGACCCGCGACGCCCCCCATCGCGAACAGCCCCACCGGCTTGACGGGTTGCACGCGCCTTACTCGCGGGCCTGGGTGATGTCCGTGCCTGTAGGCGGTGGCCCGAAGCTGCACGTTCGAGGTGCCGTCGAGTTTCGGGCCGCCCACGGACAGCCCCCTGCCTCGCTGACCCGGCCAGCGCGGTGGTGCCGAAGAGAGTACGGATCCAGCCGGTGGCGGGCGATCGGGCCCTGGGCGAGCTGACTGAGGTGGGTACGGCTCTGATCCCTCGATTCTGTGCAGGGTCAGTTCCAGCGTATGAGTGTTTCCAGGTGTTCGTCGGATCCGTCCATGGGCGGTTCGAGATCGGCGATCTTGACGGGTTGTGTGCCCGGAGAGGACAGGTCGCCCTGGTAGAGCGTCAGCTTGCCGCCCTCGCCGCTGGACAGGAAGGCGTAGCGCTTGCCGTACGAGGAGGCGATGGGAGTCATGTTGGACCGGTCGTTGGCGGGGACCAGATCCTCCCTCTTCACCACGCTCGCGTAGTCGGGCGTGAAGGTGATCTGCTCCAGATCGCAGATCAGCTTGGTCGCGTCGCGCCAGAGCGCCGGTTCGCATGTCTCCTTCTCCGCCCGCCCGGCGAACGTGTCCGGGTCGGGCGGGGAGACTTCCCGGCCGGTGTTCACGTCGTAGGCCGCGGCCCGTCCGGAGGCGCCGGCTTCCGTGATCCCGGCCACCAGGCTGAAGTCCTTGTTGAAGGCGAAAGTGGCCAAGCTGCGCGTGCTGCCCTGCTCGCACACCGTCAGCGGTTCCACCTGTTCAGGCAGAAACATGCTCCGCTCTGCGACCAGCGCGCCATTCTTCGCGGAGTACGAACGCGCAGATGGCTGTGTGCAATTGCGCTTCCCCTGCGCCTCAAGAGATTCCAGCCGCCTCAAGAGATTCCAGCTTTGCCGACGGCGTCCCGGGCGACGTGCCTGCGGGCGGGGTCCGGTGAGCCGGTCAAGAGCGTTGTCGATCTTGGCGGTTGTGTAGGTACACGGTCAAATTCGGTGTCGGTACACGCTCGGCAAGGCCGAGGGCGGCATGTGACCGGCGCGGACGGCGCTGCTTTCGCGAGGACGGATGGTGCCGGCCCAGCTCGCGAGGGGCGTGCGCGGGCGCCGCGTGCCGACGAAGCTCAGTGGCGGTGGTGGTCGACCCTGGGACCCGTTGTCGATCATGCAGCCGCGAGTGCCGCGAAGGGTGGGCCGCCCCTGCTAAAGCAAAGCTGGCACCGCCACGGGCGCCAGATGGTCAGCACATCCCGTCGCCGGCTCCTGGGTGCACTGGTCGATCCGCCGCCTGCAGGCCGGCCGCTGGGTGGGTGCGCGATCGGGAGGTCGGGCGGCCGTGGCGGGCTCGGTGAGCGGGGTTTCTTGGGCTGAACGTGCTCGCCTTGTCTGGTGGTGTTGCGGCAGGTTCGGAGGCCGGGGAAAGCCAGGCGGGTGTGTTACGAGCTCCGCTGGTCACGGGTGGTCTGGCGGAGTTGTTCGGTGTGCCGGGTCAGGTGGTCGATGCGTTCGGCGAGGTGGGCGTCCTGGGGGCGGAGGTGCGCTCGGGTGGCGGCCAGGGGTTGCACCAGTCGGGCGGCGTCGTCGTCGCCGAGGGCCAGGTTCAGCTCGCCGACGGCGTGATCGGCGCCTGCGGGGAGGTCGGTGAGGGCGGTGATCTGTCCGGCGAGGCGGCGTAGGTCGGCTGCGTTGTCGCGGGCCCAGGCGGTCACGGTGCGGTCGGCGGCGCGGGTGTCGCGGGTGGCCTGGACGCGTTCCTCGCCTGTGCTTCCGGCGCTGCCGGGACGCAGGCGCAGGTAGCGGCGTTCGGCGGCCTGCCGGCTGGCGACGCCGAGGGGTTCCGCGAGGTCGGCCCAGCTGGCGCCCTGCCCGCGGGCGGTTTCGATCAGTCCGCTCTCCCACCCGGCGAGCTGTTCGCGGACCTCGCGCAGCAGCATCAGGGCGGCCAGGGCCGGGAGTGGACCGGCGGCGGAGCCGGGAGGCGCTGCCGACGGGGAATGTTGCGCCTCTTCCAGTGAGCGATTGATGGCCTCCAGGGCTGCTGCGGCGGCGTGGAAGGGCACAGGGGGTGTCTCTGCTGGGGTCACGGCACACTCCGTCGCTTTGTCATCCTTCCGATGACGGTCTGCTTGTCATCGTTTCGATGACATGCTACAACGGGAGCACGTTGAAGCGCATTGGCAGTTTCTGCCTGAACCAACTGGAGGTGTTTCGCGATGTTGATGCGCACCGACCCGTTCCGCGAGATGGACCGGATCGTCCAGCAGCTGTCGGGTACGTCGGGGACCTGGTCGAAGCCTTCGGTCATGCCGATGGACGCCTACCGCGAGGGCGACGTCTACGTGATCGCCTTCGATCTGCCCGGGGTGAACACCGAGGCGATCGACATCGACGTCGAGCGGAACATGTTGACCGTGAAGGCGGAGCGGCGTCCGCTGCCGAAGGCCGATTCCGTGAAGATGGAACTCTCCGAGCGTCCCCTGGGTGTCTTCTCCCGCCAGATCATGCTGGCCGACACCCTGGACACCGAACGCATCGAGGCGGACTACGACGCGGGTGTCCTGACCCTGCGGATCCCGATCGCCGAGCGCGCCAAGCCGCGCAAGATCAGCATCGGAACCACGGCAGAGGCCGGCCCCAGGCAGATCTCCGCCTGAAGCGCGCCCGCAGCCGGCGGAGGGCGGGGGAGTCGATCCCCCTCCGGCCACCCGCCCTCCGCTCCCCTTGACCCGCCTCTCCCCATCCCTGAGGTGATGTCGATGCCGATGCGCAGGGAGTCGTTCCTGGCCTGCGTGCAGGAACGCGGTGAGTACGAATCCGTTGAGGAAGCCGACCGCGTCGCCCGCGTCGTCCTGGCGCTCCTCGGCGCCCACGTGGTCGGCGCGGTTCGGTCCGGGCTCGCCGCCCGCCTCCCCGAGACATATGCCCTGATCCTCCTCAACCCCTTGCAGGCCGCCGAACCGCTCTCGCCTCAGCGATTCGTCCGGGCGGCAGCGGCGTGGATCGAGGGAGCGACCGAGGAGACCGCCCTGTGGGACATCGGCGCGGTCCTGTCCACCGCGGCCGCTGCCGCGGGCGATGACCTCATCGGCGAGGTCCTCCTCCAGCTCCCGCCCGGCTACGACGTCCTCTTCGGCCACCCCCGGTCCGCCTGACCGGCCATCCCACCTGACCGACCCCGGCCCATGGCCGGACCTTCCGCACAGAAAGGCGATCACAGCCGTGTACGACCAGCCTCGAGCGAACGCCTCCCAGCCGGCCATGACGTTCGACCAGATGCTGGAACGCGTGCGCTACGAGGGTGCCTACCCCACCCGCGAACGCGCCGCCGAAGCCGTCCACCAGGTCCTGTCCACCCTCGGCCGCCAGCTCACCGGCGACGAACGCGTCGGCCTCGCCCAGGCCCTGCCCGTCGAAGCCGCCCTCACCCTGAGCTCCCAGATCCCCCAGAGCGACCCCCTCACCGGCTGGGGGTTCGTCAAGAACCTGGCAGCCCGCACCGGGGTGAGCCCGGCTGTCGCCCGCTGGGACACCGGCGCCGTACTCTCCGTCGTCACCCGACTTACGGGTCCCGACCTCCTCACCCGCATCCTCCACCAGCTCCCCGACGACTACGCCCTCCTCTTCGGCCAGGCACAGCTGCGCCGCCCCGATCCCGCCGCTGCCTGATCGCAGCCGTCGGGCGCGTACGAAACGGGTCCGGAACCGCCGGCGCGGTTCCGGACCCGTCGCGTGCGGCGGAGTCTCCGTGCTTGAAGGTGTCCCATCCGCGGCGGCTGAACCCCTTGCGGTGCCCGCGGGAATCTCCCGAAAGCAGGGGCACCGCAGGGTGTCGTCCGGTCAGGCCTCCGACTGTTCCGGCGCCGGCTCGACAGACCTCGAGGTCTCCGTCATGCGCCATGTCCGGGCGGTGCAGTTCGGCGGAAACGGAGGGAAGAGGTGCCCGGCGAGATCGATCAGCCAGGTGTGCCCTCCCGCGCAGTCGCAGACGTACGCGCCCGCCGTCGGCGTGCAGTGACCGGGAAGGAATTCGACAGTCGTGGCCATGGGGAGTCCTGGTTCTTTCGAGGAGACGTGACGGTCGGGTTTCACCGACCGGTTCCGTGTGGATGCGCGGTCCCGGGGGAGACCACCCGAACAGCGGTTTCTGCCGAACAGTGTCGAGTGTGTTCGGCGCCGCTCTCGGCGACGGATCGGATGGGAACAGAGCTGCTCCGGCCCTTCCTCGACACCGCCGCTATTGCCAAAGCGGTGCAAGGGCGCCGGGACCGCAGGGTGCGTCCACCGGAGAAGTCCGTGACCTCCCGCTCCAAGCCGACTCACCCCATGGAGGGCCGGTGCGCGTCTCGCGGTCAGCCCCGGCGGGATGGCGGCTGACCGCCTCGTGTGTTCGGCTGGGGTCGTGGGCATTCCTACGCTGCGGCCTCGTCCCGAGGGACCCGATTCGGCCGTCGGCATCGAGACCCCGTCATTTCCCCTGGATCCTTCCGGAGACAACCGGTGTCGCCCACCAGCCCCCTCGCGCGCTCTTGCGCCCACTGCCTGACCCTGAACGACGATGCTCTGCCGCACGGCGATGTCGTCCGAGAAGGCTTCGATTCTCTCTTCACCGACTGGTACCCCGTCGTGTTGCGCTGGGCCCGGCGCCGCTGCATCGATTCCGAGGACGCCGAGGACGTCGCTCAGCGGGTCTTCGCGGACGTCTGGTCCCACTCCGGCAGATACTGCCCGCGTCGCGGAGACATCGGCCCGTGGTTGTACGGCATCACCAGCCACAAAGCCGCCGACGCGTCCGGCGCGCTGATACGCCGCCATGACAGCTGCCGCCGCCTCGGCAATCGACCCGCCCCGGAAGGCCCCGACGCCGGCGCGCGTGCCGTGGAGCGGATGCTCCTGACCGGCCACCTGTCAGCTCTATCGCCCGAGCGCCGCGAGATCCTCTTCCTTGCCTACTACCTGGGACTCACCCAGCCCGAGATCGCGCGCCGTCTGCGTCTGCCCCTGGGAACCGTCAAGAGTCACACCAGGAGGGCGCTGCGAGCGCTCGCCGCTGTCGTTGACGAAGGGCGTGACCGGCCGAACGGGCCGGACATCGCCATGACGCGGCCCAGGAGGTGATGGGTCGGGCGCAGGTCGCGTGGCCGAGGTACCGCCTCGGCTGCGGGCTGCAAGAGCCGCACCGGCGGCTCGGAGGCAAAGTTGCGAGAACACACCGTCACGTCCCCACCCCCGGGATGAGCCGGCAACCTCGTCCGGTCGTTGTCATCGCCTCGTAACACCGGCACCGCAGCCTCCGGCCTACCTGAGAGTTCGCCAGGCCGGGGATCGATCCCGAGGCCGAAGGGGAGGCCGAGACGGCTGGCGGAATTGCCGCGGCTCCTCGCATCAGGAAGGTGTGAGGAGGCCCGATTCGTAAGCCAAGGAAACCGCCTCAACTCGTGTGCGGATACCAATTTTTCGAAAGATCCTGGTCACGTGGGATTTGACCGTAGGGAGCGATACGCTCAACCACACCGCGATGTCTGCGTTCGACCATCCTGACGCGATACCGGTGAGCACTTGCCGCTCGCGTGCCGTCAGCTCGCTCCATCTGCCGTCCGCCGGGGGCAGAGGACGGACGTGATGTTCACGAACGGTTTTCATGAGCAGGCTCGTGTACTGCGGCGGAAGAACTGCACCACCGGCTGCCACCATCTTGATCGCGCCGAGCAGGTCAGCGGTGGGTTCACTCGCGAACACGAGCCCTCGTGCGCCCGCGCGCAGGGCCGCCAGAGCATAGGGGTCCAGCTCTGTGAGATTCATGAGGAGTACGCCCCCGCGCGATACTCCGGGGTGGGATGGCATGGACACCGGATCGGCAAGCCTGGCGATGGTGTGAAGGTTGTTGCCCTTCGAGAGTCTGCTGTCCAGGAGAATCACATCGGGTCGCAGGGCACTGCTCATCCTCATGGCCTGCCCCCCGTCGACGGCTTCCCCGATGACAGTCACATCGGAGTCGTCGGCGGTCAGAGCGCGGGCGGCGAGGAACTGCAGCGACTCGTCGCTGACCACCAGGACATTGATCATTTCTTGAACCGTATTCCGCCGACGTAGCTGTGAAGTGTCCCTGCAGGGATGCAGCCGGCAGGTGCCGTGGCGGCCGTGGCTGCCGCGACGGCACCTGCCGGTGTGTGCGTCAGCTCCCTGCGGGGCTGTTCTCCTTCAGGTCGACAGTCGTCGGACGTGCGTGGTCGCCCTCGGCCTCTCGGCTCAGTCGGCTGGGCCACCAGACCGTCGGGCCGATGTCCCTGACGAGAGCGGGCACCAGCAGCGAGCGCACGACGATGGTGTCGAGCAGTACGCCGAAGGCGACGATGAAGGCGATCTGGGCCAGGAAGGCGAGGGGGATGACGAGGAGCGCCGCGAAGGTGGCCGCGAGGACGACGCCCGCCGACGTGATCACTCCGCCGGTGGCGATGAGTCCGCGCAGCATGCCCTGTCGGGTCCCCAGCCGCAGTGTCTCCTCGCGAACGCGGGACATGAGGAAGATGTTGTAGTCCACTCCGAGTGCCACGAGGAAGACGAATCCGTACAGGGGTACGGAGGCGTCCGTGCCCGAGAACCCGAAACCGTGCTCGAAGACCAGCCCGGCGATGCCGAGGGTCGCGAGGTAGTTCAGTCCCACGGTGGCGACCAGCAGGACGGGCAGGAGCAGCGAGCGGAGGAGAACGACGAGGATCACCAGGATGATCGCGAGGACGACCGGGATGATCAGGTTCTTGTCGTGCTCCGCGGTGCGCTGTGTGTCGTACTGCTGTGCCGTGTAACCGCCCACGATGCTGCTCGCGTCCGCGGCGTGGACCTGGTCGCGGATGTTCTGGACGGTCTGTTTGGCCGCATCGCTGTCCGGGGCGTCTTCCAAGGTCGCGTCGATGCGGACCAGGCCGTCGACGACCAGCGGCTTTCCGCCAGGAGTGCTGGTGAACACGCGGGCGTCGGCCACTCCCGGCGTCCGCGCCGCGGCATTCCGGACGGCGGTCTGCTCGTCGGCGTCGGCGATGATGACCGCGGGCTGGCCGGAGCCCCCGGGGAAGTGCTTGCCCAGGGTCTGCTGGGCGGCGACGGACGGGGCGTCGTTGACGAACAGTTCGTCCAGGGGCACGCCCTTGGACTGCAGAGCAGGGAAGAAAGCCGCGCCCACGAGCAGAAGGCCGGTGGTGACGACCCACAGCTGCCGGGGGCGGGTGTCGACCCAGCGGGCGACCCTGCGCCAGATTCCGTGGCCGCCGGTCTCCGCGTCGGCCGACTTCGGCTTGGCCGGCCAGAAGGCTGCCTTGCCCATCAGCGCCAGGACGGCGGGAAGGAACGTGAGGGTGGTGAGGACGGCGCAGACCACCCCGATGGCACCGACCGGTCCGAGTGCCCTGTTGTTGGTCAGGTCGCTCAGGAGCAGGGCGAGCAGGCCGAGCGCCACGGTGGCGGCGCTGGCGGTGATCGCTCCGAACGACCCGCGGGTTGCGGCCCAGGCGGCCGCGGCGCGATCGCTGGTGGTGGCCAGTTCCTCGCGGAAGCGCGCGGTGAGCAGCAGGGCGTAGTCGGTGGCCGCGCCGATCACCAGGATGGACAGGATGCCCTGGACCTGGCCGTCGACGCGGACGATGTCGTTGTCGGCGAGGACGTAGACGATTGCGCCGGCGACACCGAGGGCGAAGACGGAGCTGATGATGATGAGGAAGGGCAGCAGAAGGCTGCGGTAGACCAGCAGCAGGATGAGGAGCACGGCGGCAAGTGCCACACCGAGCAGGATCCCGTCGATCCCGGCGAATGCCTCTCCCAGGTCTCCCTGAGTAGCCGCGGGGCCGGCGAGCTGGGCTCGTGCGTCCGGCACCCGGTCTGCCGCGGCCTGGATCTTGTCCAGTGTTCCGCCGAGGTTCTCACCGAGGTCAGGAGACAGGGGCACGACGCCCTGGAGGGCCTTGCCGTCCTGCGACGGGAAGGCGGGGGAGGCGGCCCCTTCGACGCCCTGTACGTCGTTCAGTGACTGCAGCGCGGCGGTGGCCGCCTCCCGCTGGGCCTGTGAGATGTCGCCGCCGCCGGAGGCCGTCCAGACGACGATGGTGGGCAGGGTCTCCTGCTGGTTGAAGGCATTCTGCCGCTCGATCACCTTCGTGGACTCGGCGTTCTGGGGCAGGAACGCAGCCTGGTCATTGGTGGAGACCTCGCCGAGCTTGCCTGCGTAGGAGCCGAAGGCTCCGCCCAGACCCAGCCAGACCAACACGAGGACGAGGGGGACCAGCCAACGGACTGGTCGACGCGCGCTGTTCATCGACTCCCTATCGGGACGAGTGAGGAAAGGTAACTCAAACATAAACTATCTCAATGATTGAGTGATACTAGAATCGGAGTATGCAGTCACGATCACCGGACACCCCCGACCAGGGCAGCGACCTGTTCGCCTATGCCGTCCTGCTGCGCGCGCTGAACCGCGAGCTGAACCGGGCCACCCTGGACTTCGCCCATCAGCAGGGACTGCACACCACGGACATCCACGCCCTCGCGCTGATCATGGACCCCTCGACATCCGCAGACGGCCCCGTGACCCCCACGCATCTGCGGGAAGAGCTCGGCCTCACCTCCGGAGCGATCACCGCCTGCCTCGACCGGCTCCAGCGCTCGGGACACGTCAGCCGCGTCCGGGACACCGCGGACCGCAGAGTCGTGCACCTCGTCTACAACCCTGAAGCCCGGGCACTCGCCCGCGAGTACTTCAGTCCCCTCGCGCGAGCCACCGAGGCCGCGCGCGACCGATTCACCCCGGAGCAACTCGGGACGATCGCGGACTTCCTGCGGGCACTCAACGCCGAGCTGGCCACGGCGCACGACACGCAGACGTAGGGCATCAAAAACGTGTGAGCCATGAAGCGGGCGGATCAGGGACGCCCGCCTGTCGAAAGCACTCAGGCCGGCCCACACACGATGGCCCCGGATCGGCAAGGGGCCGCTCGGCCGGTTGAACGACATCTGGGGCATCACCGCCGGACTCCCGGGCCCTGCCAGCTGCTCCGTCGCTCAGGCCGCGGCCGAAGGAGCCGATCGCCCGGACC
This sequence comes from Streptomyces sp. NPDC104202, assembly GCF_055584185.1. Taxonomy (NCBI): domain Bacteria; kingdom Bacillati; phylum Actinomycetota; class Actinomycetes; order Kitasatosporales; family Streptomycetaceae; genus Streptomyces; species Streptomyces sp. NPDC104202. The sequence goes on from NZ_JBVJMN010000050.1 coordinate 27,555, forward strand.
GCGCTCGTCGCGCCGACCGCACTCGCCCCGGAACCGCCGACTGTATTGCGGCCCTCCCCGGCATCGCTTTCGGCCTTTCAGGCGTCCTCGACGTCGGCCAGAGGGCGACCGGGACCTGGAGCCGCCGAAGCGGACCTCGCAGCGGTGGAGGAGACCAGCCGGACGCTGGAGGCCGCCGCGGCGGAGATGGCCGCCCTGCTCCAGGCCCGAGCACACCCACCGCAGGAGTCACATGACCACCACGCTCGCGAGGACGCGGTCGGCTTTCTTCTGGTCCGGGGTCACCTGGTGAGTGCGGTCGGCCGGCCGGGGTAGACAGCTGACCGGCCCGCCCATCGGCGCGGCCCCATCTCAGGAGAGGACACGATCAGCGTGAGCGACGCCGAGCGCCGGAAGCAGACCCCCGACGGAGCGGCCGAACTCCTGGTTCGCTGCCTGGAGAACGAGGGCGTCGAGGTGGTGTTCGGCGTGCCCGGCGAGGAGAACATCCGTTTCACCAACGCCCTCGCCCGCTCGGAGAAGATCCGCTACGTCCTCACCCGGCACGAGCAGGCCGCGTCCTTCATGGCGGAGATGCATGGCCGGCTCACCGGTTCGGCGGGTGTGATGTCCGCGACGCTGGGGCCCGGCGCGATCAATCTGATGCTGGGCGTCGCCGACGCCATGACGAACAGCACGCCCGTCGTCGCCATCACCGCGCAGGTCGGCAAGGAGCGCAACTACAAGGAGTCCCACCAGTTCGTGGACCTGGTGAGCATGTTCGCCCCGGTCACCAAGTGGTCGGCGGGGGTACCGGCCACCCAGGCCATCCCCGAGATGGTGCGGCGCGCGTTCAAGACCGCGGAGTCCGAGCGGCCCGGCGCCGTCTATCTCGCCGTGCCCGAGGACGTCGACGCGGCGACGGACGGGTCAGACCTGCGCCCGCTGCGCAGGAACGTCGTGCAGCCCGAGGCGCCGTCTCCGAAGCAGATCGAGCGAGCGGTGGAGCTGCTGCGGGAGGCCCGTCGGCCGGTGATCCTCGCCGGGCACGGCGCGGCGCGCGGCGGCGCCGCAGCGTCGCTGACGGCGTTCGCCACCGCACTCGACGTGTCGACGGCGACCACCTTCCACGGCAAGGGCGTCCTGCCCGACGACCATCCGTGCGCGACCGGCACGTTCGGCTTCATGCGGCGCGACTACACCAACTTCGGGTTCGAGGAGGCCGACGTCGTCATCGCCGTCGGCTACGAGCTGCAGGAGTTCGACCCGTCCCGGATCAACCCGGACGGTGACAAGAAGATCATCCACATCCACCGCGTCCCGGCGGAGGTGGACGACAGTTACACGGTCGACGTCGGCATCATCGGCGACATTTCCGCCTCCCTCGATGCCCTGGCCACCGCACTCGACGGCCTGCGCTGGACCATCGACGACGAGGACACCGTGGCCACCCGCGCGCTGCTGGCCAAGGAACTCGAGCAGGGCGCCACGGACGAGCGCTACCCGCTCGCCCCGCAGCGCGTCGTCGCCGACACCCGCGCCGCGCTCGGGCGCGACGACATCGTGCTGGTCGACACCGGCGCGCTGAAGATGTGGATGGCCCGGCTCTACCCGACGTACGCGCCGAACACCTGCCTCATCTCCAACGGCCTGTCCACCATGGGCTTCTCGCTGCCCGGCGCGCTCGCGGTTCAGCTCGCCAGGCCGCAGACGAAGGTGCTGGCGGCGGTCGGCGACGGCTCGTTCCTCATGCACTCCCAGGAGATCGAGACGGCGGTCCGCGAGAACATTCCCCTGACCGTGCTGATCTGGGAGGACAACGGCTACGGGCTCATCAAGTGGAAGATGGACCTGGAGGTCGGGGAAAACTCCAACACCACCTTCGGCAACCCGGACATCGTCCAGTACGCCCGCAGCTTCGGCGCGAAGGGCTACCACATCGAGTCCGCCGGCGACCTGCTGCCGACGCTCCGTGAGGCGCTGGCGGACCCGGGCGTGTCGATCATCAACTGCCCGGTGGACTACGCCGAGAACATGAACCTCATCGAGCACCTCGGCCACCTCGACTCAGCGCTCTGACCCGCCCGCCGCACGGCCCGCCCCCCCGTACGGGCCGCACGACGGCCCTCCCGCAGGGGCGGTGCCCTTGGGTCTCCGGCAGCGCGTGGCATTTCCGCGGCGCGGGGTAGATGATCAAAGTGAGGTTCGACCAGTCGAGGAGAGGAACGATGGTGATACGTGCTCGGCGCATAGGTGCGGCAGCCGCCACGGGGTTGGCGCTGTTGGCCGCCCGTGACCTCGTGCAGAAGAAGCACGCGCTGCTGAGGAACTTCCCGCTGGTGGGACACGCCAGGTATGCGCTGGAGACGATCGGCCCCGAACTACGTCAGTACATCGTGACGTCCAACGACGAGGAGCGTCCCTTCAGCCGTGACCAGCGCAGCTGGATCTACGCGTCGGCGAAGGGGGAGAACAACTACTTCGGGTTCGGCACCGACAACGACGTCGAGCACGTGCAGGGTCATGCATACGTGAAGCAGCGTACGTTCGCCGGTGCGCTGCCCGATCTGAGCGACCCGCAGGCGGCGCTGCCCTCGGCCAAGGTGCTCGGCGGACCGCGCGGCCGCGCGAAGGCGTTCCGCCCGGCGAGCGTCGTCAACATCTCGGCGATGAGCTTCGGCTCGCTGTCCGGCGCGGCCGTCACGGCGCTCAACAAGGGCGCGGCGCTGGCCGGGACGATGCAGAACACCGGCGAGGGCAGCCTGTCGCCCTACCACCTCAACGGCGGGGACCTTGTCCTCCAGATCGGTACGTCGTACTTCGGCTGCCGCAACGAGGATGGGACGTTCAACCTCGACAGGCTCAAGTCCATGGTCGCGGGCGCGCCCGTCAAGGCGATCGAGATCAAGCTCTCGCAGGGCGCGAAGCCGGGACTCGGGGGCATGCTGCCGGGCGCGAAGGTGACCGACGAGATTGCCCGGATCCGCGGCATTCCCGCGGGCAAGGACTGCGCTTCGCCGTCGCGGCACACCGCGTTCCACGACGTGGACTCGATGCTCGACTTCGTGGAACTGTTGGCCACGGAGACCGGATTGCCGGTCGGGATCAAGAGCGCCATCGGGGAGATGGATTTCTGGGAGGAACTCGCCACGCTGATGGAGCGGGGTGAGCGAGGCGTCGACTTCGTGACCGTCGACGGTGGCGAGGGCGGCACCGGGGCGGCGCCCCTGATCTTCGCCGACTCGGTGTCCCTGCCGTTCCGCGTGGGATTCTCCCGCGTCTACGGCGTGTTCGCCGAGCGGGGCCTGACCGACGACATCACCTTCATCGGCTCCGGCAAGCTCGGCCTGCCCGAGAACGCCGTCGTCGCGTTCGCCCTCGGCGTCGACATGATCAACGTGGGTCGTGAGGCGATGCTGTCCATCGGCTGCATCCAGGCCCAGAAGTGCCACACCGACAAGTGCCCCACCGGCATCGCCACCCAGAACCCATGGCTGACGCGCGGCATCGACGTGCCCTCGAAGGCCATCCGGGCAGCGATGTACCTGCGCACCCTGCGAAGGGAGTTGCTGAGGGTCTCGGGCGCCGTCGGTGTCCCCCACCCCTCGCTCATCACCCCCACCGACATAGACATCCTGAACGGCGACTACGACGCCCGCACCCTGGGCAGTGTGTACGGCTACAAGGATGGCTGGGGCTCACTCGGGCCCGAGCTCGCCCACGAGATCGCCGAACTGATCACCACCTGAGCTGACGAACTCGTGCACGGTAAGCGGTGAGACGTAGGGCCTTGGATGGTCGACCATGGTCGGATGGTGGGGACTGTCACTCGTGCAGTGATCGTCGGCAATCGCCGGATCACGGGGATGTCGGCGGCGTGATCGCTGAACTCACCTCCGAGACAGGCCCGTTGTGGCATGAGCTTCGCCCGGCCAAGCTGGCCTCTCGTCCGCGGAAGCGGGCGGGGGGCGCCGGTGCGAAGCACCGGCTCGTGTTCGTCGACCGGCTCTTGGCCACGCTCATCCATCCCCGTCTAGGAGTCACTCACGACGTGCTGGCCTGCTGGTTCGACGTAGGCCGTTCCACCATCACCCGGGCCATCGGCGAGATACGGCCCCTGCTTGCCGAGCGGGGGTGCACGATCAGCCCCGGCGTCCGGCTGCGAACACCGGCCGAGGTCATCGACCACCTCGGCGCCAGCGGGCAGATAGGCATCATCGACGGCACCGAACCCCGGGTTCGCCGGCCCGCTGCGAGACGCAAGGACCGCGACCGCTTCATCTCCGGCAAGAACAAGCAGAACGCCGTGAAGGCCATGCTCCTCACCGACGGCAATGGACAGCTGCTGTTCTGCAGCCCGCCCCAGCCCGGAAGCTGCGCGGACGTCACCTACGCCCGCGAATGAAGGCTGGTCAAGCGCGTGGCCGACGGGCCAGCGGTCGAGATCCTCGCCGACGCCGGCTACCAAGGACTCGGAGCACAGACCGGCGGACGCGTCGTGACTCCACCGCACCGCAAGTTCAAGAAGAACGCCCCGGACTGGTACGAGGAGATGCACGAACGCCGACGCAAGGCGCACTGCTCCCGACGCATCCGGGTCGAGCACGGCATCGCCGACCTGAAGAACCGGCGGGCCCCGGCCCGCCACCTCGGGCGCCGCGAGCACCTGAGCGACATGGTCCAGGCCGTCGCCGGCCTGCTCTCCCACCAGCAGACGGCAGACCTGATGCCCGCACGGCAGAGGTGAACACCAAGGCTCGCTGGGAATCTCGACGCCTCACCGCTTACCGTGCACGAGCTCGTCAGGTGCATGATGTGCCTGAGCATAGGGGGGACGCATGACTCAGAGCACGCCGCCGAGATGGGGGCTGACACCGCCGGGGGCTCCTGGGAATCCGGGTGGGCCGCCGCAGGGGTTCATGCCCGTGCGGCTGCCGGACGGTGGGAACGCTGCGGTGTTCACCGTCGGGGCTGTGGCAATCGGGGCTGAGACCGTGATCGCCGCGCTGGTCGCCGTCCTGTACAGCTTGCAGTCCGAGTCCCACGGAGGCGAAGGCGGCCTGGGATGGCTGTCCGGCACCATATTCGCGCTCGTGCTGCTGGCAGTCATTTCGATGATCGCAGGGGTGGCCGGTTCGGCGATGGCGGTGCTTCCCCTTGTCCTCCTCGGGCGTGCGGTGGCCCGCCGTACAAGGCGGCGCGACAGCTGGCAGCTCACGCTGGCCACTCTGGCGGCTATTGCCGTCGCCTTGGTGCTGCTCATCGGCTGCTGCATGCTCCTGGCCGGCTTCGGCGGCCCTGGCGACCTGTTCGTTTATCCCGTCCTTGCCCTCGGCCTCATCGCCGGGCTGGCACCCGCGACCCTGTGCGCCCGGGCAGCGGGGAACCCCGGAAAGCCCGGGGCCCGATGGCGGGTCCTCGGGGGCGTGGCGCTGAGCGGTCTGGGGCTGTTCGCGGTGACGCTGGCGGTCGGGGTCGCGGCGTACAGCTCGGGGATCCTCAAGATCTACGAACCGCCTCGGCTCACTGAAGCCGACATGGTCGGCATCTGGACGGACGGCGACGGCGGAAGCCTCCGCTTCGAGGCGGACGGCACGGTGACGGCGAACGGCGTCAACGAGTACGAGGCCACGGGAGAACAGTCCGGTGCCTCCCGCTGCACCGGGAAATGGCAGCTGACCGACAACGACGGTGTCGGTCGGCCGGTGAAGCTCAGCATCGCGGACTGCGAGAGCCTGTCCGTCGCCTGGAACATCGGCGGTACGGAGGAACACCCGACGGTCTTCACCTGGATCGGCGAGCCGGATTCGGGTGAGCGGTACATCCTTGCGCGGCAGCGGTAAGCCATCCTGTGCTGAGGTCTCGGGCCTGGCCGGGTATCGCACCGGAAGGCACCAGCGGGCGGCCCGAGAATGCCCTGGGCGACGGGAACGATGAATCCTTGCTGTTCGACGCCTGAGCTCCGGACGGAGATATATGACTGAGCAGCCCGGCTGGTGCCTGCGCGCTTGGATCCGCCTCAGCGCGTATGTGCAAGTCGGGACGAGCTCCTGTCCGCTGCCGTCCATGCCGGGACGCGCTCGACGAAGGGGCGGCGAGTGCTGGACGTGGACGTGTACAGCAGCGGTGAGGACCTGGTCGGTGCGTAGCCTGAGCTGTGGGGGGCTTATAGGTGTCCCGGACCCAGTGCAGGCCGGGACCGTGTTCCTGGGCAGGCACAGCGAGGGGGTGGTGACGCATGCCGCCGGCGTCAGCCCACCGACCACTGCCGAGTTGCTCATCGTTGCTGCGGCAACCGAGACGGGTCTGGAGCAGGCCAGTCAATGGCTACCGCGTTCGTTGCGTTCGTAGCCGGCGCCCCTGGCCACTCCCCCCAGGGGGTCGGCGGCCAGGGAGGGGCGGATGATGCATCGCGACCAGCCTCATCAACTATCGCCGGCTCACCGGGTAGGGCACTGCCTCAAAGACCTCTGGGCTCATACGTCGCAGACATCACCGCCGCAGTCGCTGCGAGGATCGCCATGCCGAGAACGCTGTAGAGCCAGGTGGCCGAGAGGCGGTCCAAGGTGATCTTGCTCCCGGGCCTCTGCAGCTGGGCGAAGTAGTGTCGATACAACCGACGCCGGATCGGGAGCAGGGCAATCGGCATGGATCCGGCCGCAACGCTGTACAGGAACAGAATGACCGGCGCCGGCTCCGGCCGGATCAGCGCAGTCAGACCGGCCATGGCATAGAGGACGGGGACCCCGAGGCAGGCACCCCACCTGCCGATCCTCCTGTTGCGCTCGACGGCGGCTCGGACCGCTTTTGGCACCTCGTCGGGCTCGGGCGGCAGCACCACGAACGTGATCACGGCCGCCGCGGTCGCCCCAGCCGCGATCCACCACCAGGCCTGATCCGTAACCGAGAACAGCATCGTCCGTGCCTCTTCCTTCCCCCGCCTCACGCTGAACGACATCAGCATCCATGTTTGTCGAACACCGCACACTGCCCGTACCCGGCAATCTTCAGCCCGGCCTCCTGCACGGCCCAGCCCACCACGAAGCTTGCCGAACGCATCAGAAGCGCAGCCAAGGTCGAATGCACCATAGGAAACCCCCAGAAAACGATCTTGCGTGTCATGGACTGCACGGGAGCTGTGAAGCTCTTCCGCTTCCGCCCCGCCCTGTCCGAACACACCACGGCGGCGTGAAGAAGCACGGCCCGCCGGCTCCAGGTCATGGCGTGGTCGCCCCCACCGCTGGTCCAGGGCGGTCGTGGAGGCCGTCGACGCGGAGACGGTCCGCCGCTCGCTGCGCGGACCGGCCGGAGCCACGTGGGCGGCGGACCGCCTCGCCGAAGCACTGGGGGAGCCTCGCCGCTACCGCCCCCGCGTCACCCCGGCCGGAGTCGGCCACCTCGTCCGTGCGGGACTGCTCACCTCCCTCGGCGGCGACACCGCCTACCCTGACGTCCACCCTGACCACGTCGCCGCCCTCACCCCCGGCCGCGACCTGCCCGCCCTCCTCGACCGCCACGTCGCGGGCCGTCACCATTCGGCCAAGGCCCCGTCCCGTCGACGCCAGATCGGGTTGCGCCAGCGATGGCCCGCCTCGGCGGCCCGCTCGACGGCATGCTCGTCGACTTGGATGCCGAGGCCGGGCTCCGTGAGCAGGCCCACGTGTCCGTCCTCGTACCGGAAGACCGTGGGGTCGACGAGGTAGTCGAGCAGGTCGGAGCCGGTGTTGTAGTGGATGCCGAGGCTCTGCTCCTGGATCAGCAGGTTGGGGGAGGCGAAGCCGACCTGGAGGCAGGAGGCGAGCGCGATCGGGCCCAGCGGGCAGTGCGGGGCGAGGGAGACGTCGTACGCCTCGGCCATCGCGGCGATCCTGCGGACCTCCGAGATGCCGCCGGCATGCGAGAGGTCGGGCTGGGCGACGGCGATGCCCGAGCCGAGGACCTTCTTGAAGTCCCAGCGGGAATAGAGGCGTTCGCCGGTCGCGATGGGGATGCTGGTGGAGCGGACGATGTCGCCGATGTGCTCGCTCAGTTCCGGTACGAGCGGTTCCTCGACGAAGAACGGCAGGTACGGCTCAAGGAGCGGCAGGACCCGGCGGGCCATGGGGACGGTGAGGCGGCCGTGGAAGTCCACGGCGATGTCGAACTCGTCGCCGACGGCCTCGCGGATGGAGGCGACGCGTTCGACGATGCCCTGCACGGCCTTGGGCGTGTCGATGAACTCCAGCTGGGGCGAGGCGTTCATCTTGATCGCGGTGAAACCCTCGGCCTTGCGGGCCAGGGCCTGCTCGACGACCTCGTCAGGGCGGTCGCCGCCGATCCAGCTGTACACGCGGGCGCGGTCGCGGACGTTGCCACCCAGCAGCTGCCACACCGGGACGCCGAGCGCCTTGCCCTTGATGTCCCACAGCGCCTGGTCGATTCCGGCGACGGCGCTGGAGAGGATGGGGCCGCCTCGGTAGAAGCCGCCCTTGGTGAGGACCTGCCAGTGGTCCTCGATGCGCATCGGGTCCTGGCCGACGAGGTAGTCGCTCAGCTCGTCGACGGCGGCGGCGACCGTGTGCGCCCGTCCTTCGATCACCGGCTCGCCCCAGCCGGTGACACCCTCGTCGGTGTCGACGCGCAGGAAGCACCAGCGCGGTGCGATCAGGTACGTGCGCAGGGACGCGATCTTCACTTCGACTCCTTCTTGACGGACCAGCCGCCGTCGACGAGCAGGTCGGTGCCGGTGATGTACGAGGCGTCGGCGGACGCCAGGAAGGCGACCGCCGAGGCCACTTCGTCCGCTGCCCCGAGCCTGTCGAGTGCGGTGGCGCGGGCGGACATCCGCTGGTCCTCCGCGCTCACCCCGTCCCAGACGTGGGTGAGGATGGGGCCGGGCAGGACGGAGTTGAAGCGGACGTCGGGCCCGTATTCGACGGCCAGCTGGCGGATCAGTGCGCAGATGCCGCCCTTCGCGGCCGCGTAGGCGGGGTTGCCCGGCAGGCCGAAGTTGGCGTGCACGCTGGACGTCGCGACGAAGCATCCCTTCGTGGACCGCAGGTCGTCCAGAAAGGTGCGGGCGGCGAGGTAGAGGGCCTTGAGGTTGACCGACATCTCCCGGTCCCAGGCGTCTCCGGTCAGTTCGTGGGCCGCGCCGGGGAGATGGATGAAGGCGTTGTTGTGCACGACGTCGGCCGGGCCCGCGATCTCGTGCGTCCGGTCGCGGAGCCGCTCCCAGTCCTCCGGGGAGGAGACGTCGCAGTGGACGTAGGCGCCGCGCGCGCCACCGTCCACGATGCGCTCGACGACGGCCTGCCCGGCCGCGTCGGCGATGTCGGCGAGGATGACGGTGGCGCCTTCGGAGGCCAGCCTCAGCGCGGTGGCCGCGCCGATGCCGCCGGCGGCGCCCGTGACCACCGCGGTCTTTCCGGTGAAGCGTTGCATGAGGATGATTCCTGTCGTTTCAGATCGAGACCGGGAGCGGGCGATGCCCGCTCGCTCTCCGGGGGAGGGATCAGCGGATGACGTCGTCGCCAGTGAGCAGGGACAGCTCCTCCCGGCGGGGGAGCCCCTCCCAGTCGCCCTGGACGGACACGGCGAATGAGCCGCAGGTCGCCGCGGTGAGGAGTCTCTCGGCCGGTGACGCGCCGTCGAGGTACGCCGCCAGATAACCGGCGACGAAGGCGTCGCCCGCGCCGATCGGGTCGACGACCGTGACCGGCACGGGTGGCTGGGCCAGGATCACTCCGTCGATCGCCGCCAGGGCGCCCTCGGCGCCGAGCTTGACGACGGCCTGCTGCGGACCGAGCGCCGTCAGCGCCCGCGCCGTGTTCTCCGGGGGGGCCTCGTCGACGAGGAGTCGCGCCTCCTCGGGCCCGGCGAAGACGAGGTCGGCCTGCCGGACGAGGAAGTCCAGTTCGTCGGCCGCTTCGTCCCTGGACCACAGCAGCGCGCGGTAGTTGACGTCGAGGGAGACGATGACTCCGGCCTGACGGGCGATGTCGACGGCGCGGCGCACGGCGTTCCGGGCGGTCGGCCCGAGAGCGGGGGTGATGCCGGTGATGTGCAGCAACCGTGCCGAGGAGACGAGCTGCTCGTCGACGTCCCGGGGCGCGAGGCGGGAACCGGCGAGGCCGCGGCGGTAGTAGGCGGATCGGGTGTGGTCGGCTGTCCGCCGTTCGCGGAGCATCAGTCCGGTGGGGAGCTCCGGTTCGACGTGGACGCGGCTCACGTCGACACCTTCCGCCCGCAGCCCGCGGACGATCATCGTGCCGGCGGCGTCCGCGCCGACCCGGCCGATCCACGAGGCGGAGTGGCCGAGGCGACTGACCCCGATGGCGACGGTCGCCTCGGCTCCGGCGAAGGACAGGTCGGCGGGTTTCCCGGGCACGAGGGGGCCGGGGGTGTTCGCCGCGACCACGGCCATCGACTCGCCCAGGGTCACCAGGGCGGTCATCCGCGTGCTCCCGTCACGAGATCGACGAGCCGGGCCGTACGGTCGGCGAGTGCGGAGAGATCGCCGCTCTCGCAGGCGTCGCCGACGAGAGGGCTGCCCATGCCGAGCGCGGTGGCACCTGCCCGGAGGTAGTCGGGAGCGTCGTCGAGGTCGATGCCTCCGGTGGGCATGAGTGGTATGCCGGGAAGCGGCGCACGGACGGCACGGAGGTACTCCGGGCCTCCGACGGCGGCGGGAAACAGTTTCACCATGGAGGCTCCCGCATGCCAGGCCGTCAGGATCTCCGTCGGGGTGAGAGCGCCGGGCAGCACCGGGACTCCCAGCCGGCGAGCCTCGGCGATCACTTCTGGCTGGGTGGCCGGGGTGATGAGGTACTCGGCGCCCGCGGCCACCGCCGCCTCGGCCTCGCGCGGGGTGGTGACCGTGCCGGCGCCGAGCGTGAGGCCGTCGGGCAGGTCCTGGGTGTATTCGCGCAGGGCGGCGAGGACCCCGGGGGTGGTGAGTGTGAACTCGATCGCGCGAATGCCGCCCTGGCGCAGGGTGTCGGCGACTTCGGGGAACCGGTCGGCGGAGCCGGAGCGCAGGATCGCCACGACGGGCATGGCTGCGAGCGCGGCTGCGAGGGTGGTCATGTCGTCTCCTGGGGGACGAGGTCGTCGAACGGCACGGTCGGAAGCCCGGCGATGCCCGGACGGCAGACGAACAGCCGTCCGGCGTGGCGTTCTTCGTTGCGCTGCTGCTGGGTCAGTTCTTCGGTCGCCGTCGTGATCACGAGGGTGTCGAGCGCGGGGCCCGCGAAGACGACACTGGACACGTGCGAGGTGCTGACGTGCACGACGGTGTGGCAGGTGCCGTCGGGCGCGAAGGCACGAACCTGGCCCCCTCCCCAGACCGCGACCCACACGTTGCCCTCGCTGTCGACGGTCAGGCCGTCCGGGGAGCCGCCTTCAACGGAGGCGAAGGGGCGGCGACCGCTGGGAGTGCCGGTGGCGAGGTCGTAGTCGAACACGTCGACCCGGCCGGTCGGACTGTCGGCGTAGTACATCAGGGAGCCGTCGGGGCTCCAGCCGAGACCGTTGGAGATGGTCACGGAATCGAGTAGTACCCGCAGGCCGTCCGGGCCGAGTTGGTAGAGGGAGCCTGCTCCCTCGGTCGCGTCGTACGCCATGGTGCCGGCGACAAGGCGCCCGCGGGGGTCACACGCGGCGTCGTTGAACCGTCTCCGTATGCCGTCCGAAGGGAGGGACAGGGAGGCGATCTCCTCGCATCGGCCGCTGTCGCCGATCCGCATGACGGACGTGGACACCGCGGCGATCAGCGCCCCGCTGCGGCTTGGCACGACGGCACCGACCGGGCCGCCGGGGGTGAGTGTGATGCGAGGCAGTATGTCGGGCAGACCGCTGCCGTCCGCGAACGGGACCAAGCTGCCGCGGTGGATGAGACCGGCGGTGATGTCGGCCCACAACAGCTCGTGCACGGCGGGATCCCATACCGGGCCCTCGCAGAGTCTGCCGGGATCTGGGCTGCAGGGACGGGCCCTCAAGTGGCGCATATGAAGTCTCCTTGCTCGTTGTTAACGTAACCATTGGCCGAAACCTTTGTAAATAGCCCCTTGAGGCCTTCGAAGCGTCGCCATCCGTCGTGGCGGTGAGCTCGCGCCCGTCTGGAACCGGGCGTCCGCGCCCGCCGCTGCGCGTAGCTGCGGCGCCCTCTCGCCCGGTGTGCGGCGGGTTGCGCCCTTGTCGCCATCGGCGCGCGGGTCGTTCCGAAGATCGCTCCACCGCCGGACGGCGAAGTCATGACCTGCGAGCGCGACGCCATGGCCGTCGATCTGACGATGCTTCGGCTGATCCGGCGCCGCGCGAAGGTGCCCGTGCCGGTGGTCGACCTCTCCGAGCAGAGTCATGAACTGCGTGAGGCCGACGCTTCTTCATGACGTACGTCGATGCGGACAACCTCCGGGGAAGCCAGGGCCCCGCCCGACGGGCGAGCGCCCTGGGCGGCTTCGGGCGGGCGGTGCGTCGAAGCCTGCCTGGGAGTCCTTCGAGTCGTCTCCTTCTGGAGCAAGTCCAACATATTTCAACATCTTGACAGCTGGTTGACGAATGCCCGTGAAGTAAGCGATTGCCGTGGTCAGAGCTCTATGGCGTGCCTAGGTAACGGCGACGTATCGATCGGAAACCTCCTGGATGCCCTGTTGACTTTTGATGGAAACGGCGATTTTCTGTGGTGCATCGAGTTGATTCACGACTGACTGCGGCGACCTCGGCATCCCGGAAGTGCCCAGTCACCCGCTCTCGCACCGTCGTTGGACGGGATCGGAACAGTCGTTCCCTCCCTTCACCACGACCCTCCGCGAACCACCTGATTCAGCGCCTCACCGGTCGGCCGTGTGCGGCCCGTTCGAGCAAGGGGAATGACATGTTCACCGAACACAACCGGCGGCCGATGGTCACGGCCGTCCTGGGCCTGGCCTCCGTCCTCGCACTGACCTCCTGCTCCAGCGGCCAGCAGGCAGCCGGCTCGGAGGGCGGGGAGGTAGCCAAGGTCGACGGCAAGATATCCCTGACCTACCTCCAGAAGCAGGGCGACCAGGAGTACTTCGTCGGAGAGGCGGCCGGTGCCAAGGCCAAGGCGGACGAGCTCGGCATCGACCTGAAGGTCGTCAACCTCGGCACCGATGCCAACAAGACCATCAGCGAGGCCCAGTCGGCGATTTCGCAGAAGAGCAACGGCCTGATCGTCGTCGTCCCCGACCCGGCCGTCGGGCCCCAGGTCGCCCAGATCGCCAAGGAGGCCAAGGTCGCCCTGCTCACCTCCGACGACCAGATCTGCACGACCGGACCGGACCCGTCCTCCTGTGGCGCCGACGCCCTGGTGCCCCGGATCGGTTTCAGCGGTGCCCAGATGGGCGGCGAGGTCGGCAAGCGCGCCGCCGTGGAGTTCAAGAAGGCCGGCTGGAACCCGGCGGACACCCGCACCATCTCCGCCTGGAAGCAGGACGTGACCGTCTGCACCGACCGCGTCAAGGCGTCCAAGGAAGCCTTCGCCGCCGATTCCGGCGCCAAGGTGCAGAACATCGACGTCCCCACGGACAACAGCCCCACCGGCGCACAGGACAAGATCGCAGCCACGATCACCGCCAACCCGAGCGTCAAGCACTGGGTGGTCTGGGGCTGCAACGACGAGAACGTCCAGGGCGGGGTGACCGCACTGGAGAACGCCGGCTTCACGGCCGACGACGTCATCGGCGTGGGCCTCGGCGCCTACCTGGCCTGCAAGAACTGGAGCTCCGGCAAGCCGTCCGGCATGAAGGCCGCGCTCTTCATCAACGGCAAGGACGTCGGCGCACTGGCCGTGCAGACGATGTACGACAAGCTCAAGAACGGCAAGGCATTCCCCAAAGAGGCCTTCGCCCCGACCACGATGGTCGACGCCTCCACCTGGAAGTCCGCCGGAGTCACCTGCGGCTGAACCGCAGCCCCTCGGCGCCGGTGCGGCGGCCCGTCCCGCTCGCCGCACCGGCTTCTCCCGCCCCCCGGCACTCCGTCGGGCTCCCCCCCGTCCCTCCAGTCCGTGAGGCCAGCATGACCACACCCGGCACCCGCCCCCCCACGCCGACGACCCCAGGCGCCGGTGTCGCCGTCGACAACATCGTCAAGCGCTTCGGTGCCGTCCAGGCCCTTGGCGGCGTCACCCTGACCTTCCCGCCGGGGCAGGTCACCGCCCTCATGGGTGAGAACGGCGCGGGCAAGTCCACGCTGCTGAAGATCCTCACCGGCGACCACCAGCCCACCGAAGGACGCGTCCTCCTCGACGGCACGGCGGTCTCGTTCGCCTCACCGCAGGACGCGCGCAAGGCCGGGATCCGCATCATCCCGCAGGAGCCGGAGATCATCCCCCATGTCTCCGTGGCGGAGAACGTCTACGCCGGATCCCTTCCCCGCAAGGCCGGCCGACGCCTCGACCGCGCCGAGCTGCGCCGCAGGATCATCGCGGACCTGGCACGGCTCGGCTTCGAGAAGGTCATCGACCCCGACCGGCTCGGCTCCGAACTGACACCAGCACAGAGGCAGTTGGTGGAGATCCTGCGCGCCCTCACCGGCGAGGCCAGGGTCATCGCCTTCGACGAGCCGACCTCCTCGCTCGCGGAGAACGAGGTCGAGGCCCTGTTCGCCCTGATCGGCCGGCTGCGCGCCCAGGGCATCGCGATCATCTACGTCTCCCACCGCATGAAGGAGATCTTCCGGCTCGCCGACCGGATCGCGGTGCTCCGTGACGGCGCCTCCGCCGGCGTCCTCGACGCCGCGCACACCACCGAGGGCGAAGTCGTACGGATGATGGTCGGCCGTGACCTCTCCTCGTTGTTCGTACGGCAGGACGTCGCTCGGGACGAGGTCGTCCTGGAACTGGACGGCGTCACCACCGACGACGTCACCGACATCAGCCTCCGCGTCAGGGCCGGAGAAGTCGTCGCCCTCGCCGGCCTCATGGGTGCCGGACGTTCGGAACTGGGCCTCGCCCTCGCCGGCGATCGACCCCTGCGCTCCGGACGGATCACCCTCAACGGCCGTCCCCTGCGGCTGCGCAGCCCCAAGGACGCCATCAGGGCGGGTATCGGCCTGGCCCCGGAGGAACGCAAGGCCCAGGCCCTCTTCCTCCAACGGTCCATCCGTGACAACACCTCCCTGGTCAGCCTGGAGCGGCTGCGCCGGCTGCGCTTCGTCCGCAGCGGCCAGGAGAAGGCCGTCGCCCAGGACTTCTCCGACCGGCTCAGGGTGCGCACCCCGTCCATCGAGCACGAGGTGCGCAAGCTGTCCGGTGGCAACCAGCAGAAGGTCGTCCTCGCCCGGTGGTTGCTGCGCCGGCCGAAGGTCCTGATCCTCGACGAGCCCACCCGCGGCATCGACATCGGTGCCAAGGCGGAGATCTACCGGATCATCGCCGACCTGGCACGGGACGGCGTCGCCCTGCTCGTGATTTCCTCCGAACTCCCCGAGGTGCTCGGACTCGCCGACCGCGTCGTGGTGATGCAGAACGGCCGCATCACCGGCGAACTCGACCGGGCCGAGGCGACCGAGGAATCGATCCTCAACCTCGCCATGGCCGAGGACCTCGCCCCCCTGGACGCCACCCCCGCCCCGGCCGCCGACCGGCCCCGTACCGACTCCACCCATGGAGGCCCCCGATGACCACCGCCACCACGCCCCCGGTCGAGACCGAGAAGGCCCCGGAAGCGGCGCGCAAGCGTTCACCGCTGGCCGCCCTCGGCGGACAGAACCTCAGCCTCATCGGCGCGCTCGTCGTGGTCCTCGGGCTGTTCGGCACCCTCAACGAGAACTACCTGAGCTGGTCCAACATCCAGGTCATCGGCGAAGCCGTGACGATCACCGGACTGCTCGCCATCGTCCAGACCGTCGTCATCATCTGCGGCGGGCTCGACATCTCGGTCGGCTCGCAGGCGGGCCTGGCCTCCGTGGTCAGCGCGATGGCCTTCACCTCGGCCGGGTCCAACCCCTACCTCGGCATGGGTGCCGCACTCGTCGTCGGAGTGCTCGTCGGCATCGTGAACGGCGTCGCTATCGTCTACGGAAGGGTCAACCCCACCATCGCCACCCTCGCCGGGCTCGCCGCGTACAAGGGCATCGCCCAGCTCGTCTCCGACGGCCGTGCGCAGGGATACGTCCTGAACGACCCGGTCTTCGTGTTCCTCGGGCGCGGAAAGATCGCCGGCCTGCCGGTGATGATCTGGATCCTGATCGTCGTCGCGATCGCCGTGCACGTGATGCTCAAGTACACCGACATCGGCCGCAACCTCTACGCGATCGGCGGCAACGACACCGCCGCCCGCCTCGCCGGGATCAACATCAACAAGTACCTCGTCGCGGTCTACGCGC
Source organism: Streptomyces sp. NPDC104202 (assembly GCF_055584185.1). Taxonomy (NCBI): domain Bacteria; kingdom Bacillati; phylum Actinomycetota; class Actinomycetes; order Kitasatosporales; family Streptomycetaceae; genus Streptomyces; species Streptomyces sp. NPDC104202. The sequence goes on from NZ_JBVJMN010000050.1 coordinate 43,866, forward strand.
TCATCGGCGTGGTCGCCGCCGTCGCCGGCATCCTGCTCACCGCCCGTACCGGCTCCGGCCAGCCCGTCTCCGGCAGCGAGGGCCTGGAACTCAAGGCCATCACCGCCGCCGCGCTCGGAGGCTGCGCGCTCAAGGGCGGCAAGGGAGGCGTCGGCGGCACCCTGCTCGCCGTCGCCCTGCTGGGCGCCCTGGAGAACGGCCTCACGGTCCAGGGCATCAACACGTTCTGGCAGAACGTCGCACAGGGTGCCCTGCTCGTTGCCGCCGTGGTGATCCAGCAGCGCCGCAACGGCGAACGCGCCGTCGGTCTTCCGCACTGACGTACCCACGGACGAGGCCCGCTTCCCTGAGGGAGCGGGCCTTTCGGCGTGCCGGCGACCGTCGGGAACGGATGCCGGAGGCGCTGTCGGTGGGAAGCGGATCGCGGCCGGCCGGGCCCTCCGTGAACGTGACCCCCAAGGCGGCGCACCGCCCGGCGAGGGTGGGACCGAAGCTCCCCCGGACGTGGCCGACACTCGCGTCGAGAGGAGAGCGCGTCGCGAGAGACCCGTCGTCGTCCTCGGCGGTCGTCCCCTCACACGCGGTGGCGTACCCGGTAGGCGCCGCGGTCCCCTGGCCGTCGCCTGGAGGCCGCCCTCGTGGTCCACCGGGAGCCGTGGACCGCATGTGGCCGCCGCGCTCGGTCCACCACCCGGCGCATACGCGCCCGTGACGGGGGCGTGGTGTGCCGTCGGCGTCCTTCACGAGAAACGTGGCACGACGCATTCCGATCGGCACGGCCCCCACGGGGCTCCGGGCTCGACGTACACGCGCCCGGCGGACCGCTTAGACGACGAAGAGCCCTCCCACGGGGTGGGAGGGCTGGGGGAGGAGAGGTAGGCCGGAGCCGGACTTCGGGCGCACGGGGGACGCGCCCGAGCCCCGGCCTCGCCGGGCGTCCCTACTCCTCGGTGGGGCCGAGGTCGGGCGTGTCGCGGAAGTCGACGGTACGGCTCCGGGGGCCGGCGTGGAGTTCCAGGACGACGATCTCGTTCGTACCGGAGCGCAGGACCGGCGCCGGGACGTACAGCGACTTCTGAGGGCCGCGGGACCAGTAACGGCCGAGCGGGAAGCCGTTGACCCAGGCATTGCCCTTGGTCCAGCCGTCGAGGTGCAGGAAGGTGTCGGCCACCTCGGTGATCTCGAAGGTGCCCCGATGGAAGGTCGGGCCCACGGGAGTCGTCGTGGTGGTCGTGAAGGGCACGTCCTCCAGTGCGGTGAGCGGAAGCGACCGGTTGGCCCAGGCCGTGGGCTCGACGCCGTCGAGGAGGACCTTGCCGAGCAGGCCCTTGCGGTCGTGGATGCCCTGTCCGTAGTTCACCCTGCCCTGGTTCTCCACCAGGATCGAGAGCACGCTGCCGGCCCGGGGAACCGTGAAGGCCAGGGCGTGCTCGTGGTTCTCGCGCTCCAGGACGCCCACCGGCTCTCCATCGATGAAGACCTGCGCGCGGTCGCGGACGTGCTCGATCTCCAGCAGCGCAGGACCGCGCAGGAGCAGGGCGGTCTCGTACAGGACGAAGCCGAAGTCCTGCTCCAGCTCTTCCATGGTCAGCGGCCGTCGAGAGTCGATCCGCGGAGCCAGCCCTGCCGCGCTCGGCAACAGCTCGGCGCTCTCCGTCAACGCGACCGCCGGGACGGCCAGTTTGGCTCCGGGAGAGGGGACGGGGCCGTCCGGTACGGGCGCGTACTTGGCGATGATCTCGCGGAAGGCGCTGTACTTCTCCGTCGGGTCACCAGCCTCGTCGAGCGGGGCGTCGTAGTCGTACGACGTCACCGTGGGCCGGTAGGTGTGCTTGTCGTTGGCGCCGTTGGTGAAGCCGAAGTTGGTGCCGCCGTGGAACATGTAGAAGTTGACCGAGGCGCCGGTGGCCAGGAGCTCGTCGAGCTCGCGGGCGGCGTGCTCGGGGTCGCGGACCACGTGGCGCGCGCCCCACCGGTCGAACCAGCCGATCCAGAACTCCGTCGTCATCAGCGGCCCTTCGGGGCGCTGCGCGCGCAAGGCGGTCAGCTGTTCGGCCGAGCGGCTGCCGAAGTTGGCGGTGGCGAGGACGCCGGGCAGGGCGCCTCGTTCCAGGTCGACCGGCTGGTCGCAGGTGAAGAGGGGGACGTCGATCCCGCAGGCGCGCAGCCTGTCGGCGATGTGCTCCAGATAGGCGGTGTCGTCACCGTAGGCCCCGTACTCGTTCTCCACCTGCACGGCCAGGACCGGACCGCCCCGTGAGGCGAGGTACGGCCGGAGGGGGGTGAGCAGGCGGTCGAAGAAGTCGTCCACCGCCGCCAGGAACCGGGGGTCGCGGGAGCGCAGCTGGATGTCCGGCTCGGTGAGCAGCCACGAGGGCAGACCGCCGCCCTCCCACTCCGCGCAGATGTACGGGCCGGGCCGCAGCAGGACGTGCAGTCCCTCGGCGGCGGCGAGGTCGAGGAAGCGGGGGAGGTCGAGTCCGCCCTCCATCACGAAGCGGTCGGGACGCGGCTGGTGCAGGTTCCAGGGGACGTAGGTCTCGACGGTGTTGAGGCCCATGAGCCGGGCCTTGCGGAGCCGGTCCTGCCACTGGTCGGGGTGGACCCGGAAGTAGTGCAGCCCGCCGGACAGGAAGCGGAAGGGCCGGCCGTCGAGGAGGAATCCGGCCTTGTCTATCTGGAGATCGGGCATGCGCTGTGTGCTCCTGTAGGTGAAGAGTCGTGCGGGGCCGGGACGCCACTCCAGTATGTTTGCGCAAACACAGAGTGCGTGGCAAGCCCTTTCCGCCGGTGTGCGGGGGCGGAGCCGCGGTGTGGCCCCGCCCCCGCCCGGCGTGGATCACTTGTTGACGGTGAAGCCCTGGTCCTTGCCGTACTTGACACTGGCGTCCTGCCAGGCCGTCAGGCCGTCGGAGAGCTTCGTCGGGGAGACGTAGGCCTTGCCGACGGTGTCGTTGAAGATCGAGTTCGCGTAGACCTGGAAGGGAAGGTAGGACCAGTCGGCGCCGACGTTGCGGGCGGACTCGGCGAAGATCTGGTTGGCCCGCTGGCCGCCGAAGTACGGGAACTCGGTGTCGAGGAATGCCTTCGACTCCAGGTCCGCCCGAGTCGCCGGGAAGGCCCCCTCGGCGACCCGGCTGCTCGCCCCGGCTCCGGTGGTGGCGTACTCCGTGAAGGCGTAGGCGAGTTCCTTGTTCCTGGCGGCCTTCGGGACGGCGAGTGAGCTGCCGCCGTTCTCGGCGGTGACCTTGTCGTCCTTCGTCCACTGGGGGAGCGGGGCGACGCGCCAGTCGCCGGAGGCGGAGGCGACGCCCGAGGTGAAGTTGGCGGGCATCCAGGCGCCGATGGAGAGGGTGGCGATGGAGCCGTCGGCCAGGCCCTTGTACCAGGCGTCGCTCCAGGAGCTGACGGGCGCGACGAGCTTCTCGTCGAGGAGCTTCTGCCAGGTGGCGGCGTACTTCTGGGTGCCCTCGTCGCCGAAGTCGATGGTGACGTCGGTGCCGTCGCTCCGGTAGGGGCGGCCGCCGGCCTGCCAGATCATGCTGGTGGTGGCGCCGGCGTCACCGGTGTCGTTGGTGACGAAGACCTTGGGGTCGGCCTTGTGCAGGGCACGGGCGGCCTCCACGTACTCGTCCCAGGTGGTCGGCACCTGGATGCCGTGCTTGTCGAAGACCTTCTTGTTGTAGAAGAGCGCCATCGGGCCGGAGTCCATCGGCAGCGCGTAGATCGCCTTGTCCTCGGTGACCGCGTTCCAGGGGCCGCCGGTGAAGCTGGTGCCGTACTTCTGGGCACCGTAGGGGGAGAGGTCCTCGACGGACCTGCCGATGGTGAACTGGCCGAGGGCGTAGTACTCGACCTGGGCGACGTCGGGGGCGCCGGAGCCGGCGGCTATCGCGTTCTGCAGGGCGGTGTACTGCTTGTCACCGGTGCCGGCGTTGACGAGCTCGACGTCGACCTTGGGGTACTTCTTCTCGAAGTCCTCCGCCACCTTCTTGAGCGTGGGCTCCCAGGCCCACACGGTGATCTTGCCGCCCTTCTCCAGCGCGGCGTTGACGTCCTTCGGACCGCTGTCGCCGGCTCCCGTGTCCGAGGCGTCGGAGCCGCAGGCCGTGGCGGTCAGCGTGAGCGCGGCGACAGCGGCGATCGCGCCGAGCAGTCTGCGGGTGGTGTGGATGCGCATGCGAGGTGCTCCTGGTCGGTGGTGCGGGTGGGAGGAACTTCCGGGAGAGGGATGGGGCAGGAAGGGGCGCTCGACGTCCGGCGCTTTGGGCGGCCGGTCATTCCTTGACGCTGCCGGCGGCCAGGCCGGACTGCCAGTACCGCTGGAGGAGGAGGAAGACGACCACGATCGGGACGATCGTGAGCAGGGAGCCGGTGATGATGAGGTCGAAGACGGCCTCGCCGCCGGCGGTCTGGGCCTGGGCGTTCCAGGCGTTGAGCCCGAGGGTCAGCGGGTACCAGTCGGGGTCCTTGATCATGATCAGCGGCAGGAAGTAGTTGTTCCAGGTCGCGACCATGGAGAACAGCAGGACGGTGACGATGCCCGGGGTGAGCAGGGGCAGGGCGATGGTGAAGAAGGTGCGCAGCTCGCCCGAGCCGTCGATGCGGGCGGCCTCCAGGAGTTCGGTGGGCACGGCCTCGGCGGCGAAGACCCACATGAGGTAGAGGCCGAAGGGGGAGATCAGGGAGGGGATGATGACGGCCCAGGGGGTGTTGGTCAGTCCCATGGAGCTGAACATCAGGAAGGTGGGGACGGCGAGCGCGGTGCCGGGCACGGCCACGGCGCCGATGACGACCGCGAAGACGGCCTTGCGGCCGGGGAACTCGTACTTGGCCAGGGCGTAGCCGCCTAGGACGGCCAGGGTCGTGGCGCCGCCCGCGCCGGCGGCGACGTACAGGAGGGTATTGAGCAGCCAGCGGACGAAGACGCCGTCGTCGTAGGTCAGGGTGCGGCCGATGTTGTCCCAGAAGTGGGTGTCATCGGCGAACCACAGGCCGAAGGAGTCCAGTAGGCCCTTCTGGTCCTTGGTCGCGTTGATCAATAGCCAGGCGAGCGGCAGCAGGGTGTAGACGAGGACCAGACCGGTGACGAGCGTCATCGGGATGCTGGGGCGGGGGTTCAGCGGGGTGTGCGGGCGCCGCCTGCGGCGCTGGGGCGCGGCGGGCCGGGAGGCGGCCGCGGTGGGCCGGCCGGGCTCGGCGGCTTCGGTGTCCGCCGTCATGGTCAGGGAGGTGGTCATCGGCTCAGCCCTTCCGCATGCCGCGCAGCTGGACCGCGTAGGCGATGATCGCGGTGATGACGCCCATCACGATCGCCACGGTCGCCGCGTAGTTGTGCTGCTGGCCCGAGAAGGACAGCGAGTAGGTGTAGAGGTTGGGGGTGAAGTCGCTGGTGATGGCGTTGGGGGCGAGCTTCTGCAGGATGCTGGGCTCGTTGAAGAGCTGGAAGCTGCCGATGATCGAGAAGATCGTGGCGATGACCAGCGCGCTGCGGATGGCCGGGAGCTTGACCGAGCGCACCACCCGCCACTCTCCCGCGCCGTCGATGGCCGCGGCTTCGTAGAGCGAGCGGGGCACGACCTTGAGCGCGGAGTAGAAGATCAGCATGTTGTAGCCGACGAACTCCCAGGTCACGATGTTGCCTATGGAGGCCAGGACCAGGGACGGTGAGAGCGGATCGGGCAGTGAGGTCCCGAAGGCGTCGTTGACGTTCCCGACCAAGCCGAACTGCGTGCCGTACATGAAGCCCCAGATCAACCCGGCGACGACGGCGGGGACGGCGTACGGCAGGAAGATCGCGACCCGGAAGAAGGTCTTGCCGTAGAGCCGGCCGCTGTCGATGGCCAGGGCGGCCAGGAGGGCGATGCCGAGCATGACCGGTACCTGGACCAGCAGAAAGAGCCCGACGCGCAGCAGTCCGTCCCAGAACCGGGGGTCGGTGAGCGCCTCTCCGTAGTTGTCGAGGCCGACGAACACGGTCCCGCCGACGAGCCGGTCCTGGAACAGGCTCAGGTAGAGGGCGTATCCGATCGGCGCGAGGAACACGAGACCGAAGACCCCTACGAACGGGCCTGCGAAACCCCATCCCACCCAGGCCTCCTTCTGGAGGCGGAAACGGGATCCGCGGCGGGGCGGTGGCACCGCCCGTGCTGACGTCGACAGGAGCGTCATGGCTTGGTCCTAGCGTCGGTGACCGACCGGTCGGGAGACGGGGAGCGAGGTAAAAGGGCCTGAGGCCGAGAATCGACCCTGTGAAAGGGGCTGGTCGATACGAAATGTTTACGCAATCATCGGTAAGCTGATGGTGACATTCCCGCTGGGGGGCGTCAAGCACGAACTGGCAGTGAAGGGGAGGGAATCGGGTGACCGAGCAGAACGCGACCGGTCGGTCGGTGGCCGCGAACGACGGCCGACGGGGAGCGAGGGGCAGGCCGCGCCGTGTCTCCATGGCGGACGTCGCCCAGCGGGCAGGGGTCTCCTCGCAGACGGTGTCCCGTGTATCCAATGGGGACGCGGCCGTCGTCGAGGCGACACGCAAGAGGGTCCTCGACGCGATGAAGGAGCTGGGGTATCGCCCCAACAGCGCGGCTCGTGCCCTCAAGCGGGGTGACTTCCGAGCCATAGGGGTCATCATCAGAGGGCTCGCCACTACGGGCAACGTCCGGACCCTGGACGCCGTCGCGAGCTCGGCGTCCCGCGCCGGCTATGCGGTCACCCTCATCCCGCTCGACGCGCCCACGCAGGAGAACGTCAAGGGGGCCTTCACCCGCCTCGACGAACTGGCCGTCGACGCGGTCGTGTTGATCATGGAGGTGCACCTCCTGGATGCCGCCGCCCTCACTCTGCCGCCCCACGTCAAGGCGGTCGTGGTGGACTCGGACGCCACGGGGCGCTTCCCGGTGGTCGACACGGACCAGCGGCAGGGCGCCCGCTCCGCGGTGCGGCACCTGCTCGGCCTCGGGCACTCCACGGTCTGGCACGTCGCGGGGCCCGAGGAGTCCTTTGCCGCGGGCCGTCGTGCCGAGGCGTGGGAAGCGGCGCTGCGCGAGGAAGGGCGCGTGGTGCCTCCCGTCCTGCACGGTGACTGGACTCCGGAGTCGGGTTACGAAGCGGGGCTGAGGATCGCCGACGAGGATTCCTGCACGGCGGTCTTCGTGGCCAACGACCAGATGGCGCTCGGTGTGCTGCGTGCCTTCCACGAACGCGGCGTGCGCGTCCCCGAGGACGTCAGCGTCGTCGGCTTCGACGACATCCCCGAGGCGGCCTCCTTCATTCCGCCCCTGACCACGGTCCACCAGGACTTCGCGCAGGTCGGAGCCCTGTGTGTCGACGCCGTCCTGCAGGAACTGGCGGGCGAGACGGTGACGGGGGTACGGCTCGTGGCGACCACCCTCGTCGAACGGAGCAGCACGGCGCCTCCGGGCGCGCGCGGACAGGGGTGCTGAGACCGCACGCCCGGGGAAGGGTCGGCCCGGGGAGGAAGGCGGGGCGCCGGGGGAGTCGTCTCGACCGGGCGCTACGGAAAAGGGCCGACAGGAGGGTCGGACAGGCCGAGGGCGACAAGGTCGCGGGCGGGAGAAGAGCGCGCAGACCTCGGGTTTCGACGCCCGGACGCGGTCGAGGCGCGCTCACGCCCACCGCGAGGGTGGATGTCACCGCCTTGCGTCGAGGTCCATGCGTACGGCTTTCGATCCAGGGCGAGCTGCGGGGGCGGCACGCGCCGAGCGCCTCGAGGCCCTGACGCAGGGGCGTCGGGGCCGGCCGGGGGTCATGGCGCGGCCGGGAGCGGCGAGGGCCGCCATCCGGACTCCGGATCACTCCCCGAGCTTCCCGTTCGCTTCCCGAAGGGGCTCACCGCCGGCCTCGGAGTGAAGGACGTGACCTTGGGGGCCATCCTCGCCGTCCTTCGGCACCGACTGATCCGCCCCGCTTCGCTGGCGTTCGGCGGGTTGTTGACGGTGGAGGAGGGTGCCGGCGCCGATGTCTTCGCCACCCCCTTGACCGGCGAGGTCGGAGACGACGCGGCGCATGCCCTTCCGACCCCTCGTGAGAGGGCTGGCAGGTCTCGTCTCGCGTCGGTGTCGACTTCTGAACCCCGGGGGCGCCGGTGCCGTGCTCGTCCGGTCCGCACCGGACGCATGGACCGAACCCAACTGCGAACAGTCGCCCGATGGCCTGCCCACCGTGTATTCCGTGGTCACCCGGGGGAGGCCGCCGAGTCTGCGGCGCGCGGGTTCCTCGCGGCGGTCCCCGCCGAGCGGCCGGCGTGGGTACCGACCGTGCGATGGGGTTCTCTGTTCGTGGCCATGTCCGCGAACCCCCGCCGAGAGACGTCGAAGGCCACCCACACGGGAGGCCGCTTCTCGCAATGTTGGCGTAAACATACTCGATCGGTCAACTTCGTCGAGTCTTGTCCGAATCCTTGACAGTCCTCGCCGCCCTCCCCAAACTCTCGTCCCGAGCACTCAAGTTAACGTGAACACGGCAAGGTGACACCTCGCTGTAACGCAGCGGTCACCTTCCGTCGGCGGTGTCGGATCTCACCCGGCGGCCGCCTTCCGCCCGGCACGCGATCTCGCCGGCGCGCTCCCCGCATCCGTAGGCGCTCCGCACCGCAGGTACGCCTACGGATGCCCCATCCGCCACACCAGACATTTTCCCTCCCCTCAAACCACGAGGTACGCGATCATGCGACGCACATCCTCGGGGACGGCCACCGTGCTCACCGCACTCTGCGCCGTTCTCCTGTCCTTCTTCGGTGCCATGGGCACGGCTCATGCCGCGTCGGTGACCGTCGACAACGCCACCCAGTTCACCGATCCGGCGGGCGATCCCGTCCACGCCCACGGTGGTGGGGTCGTGAAGGTGGGCGCTTACTACTACTGGTTCGGTGAGGACCGCAACGCCGACAACAGCTTCCGGTTCGTGTCGGCTTACCGTTCCACCGATCTGAAGACGTGGGAGTTCCGCAACCACGTGCTGAGCCAGGCGACGGATCCGGAGCTGCAGGGCGCGAACATCGAGCGGCCGAAGGTCATGTACAACGCCTCGACCGGGCAGTTCGTGATGTGGATGCACAAGGAAGGGAGCGCCACGGACTACTCCGAGGCACGGGCCGCGGTGGCGGTCTCCTCGACCGTGGACGGGAACTACACCTGGCGGGGCAGCTTCCGTCCGCTGGGTCACATGTCGCGGGACATCACCACGTTCGTGGACACCGACGGTACGGGTTACATGATCTCCGCGGCCAACGAGAACGCGGACCTGCACGTCTACCGCCTCACCGCCGACTACACCAACGTCGCCACCCAGGTGCAGAAGCTGTGGGCGGGCCAGTCGCGGGAGGCCCCCGCGATGTTCAAGCGCAACGGCGTCTACTTCCTGCTCACCTCCTGGGCCACCGGCTGGGCACCCAACCAGCAGAAGTACGCCACCGCCACCAGCATCACCGGCACCTGGAGCGGCCTGAAGGACGTCGGTGACTGGAACACCTACGGTTCGCAGACCGCGTACGTCCTGCCGGTGCAGGGCACCAGTGGGACGAGCTACCTCTACATGGGCGACCGCTGGGGCAACTCCATGGGCGGCATGGTGCAGGACTCCCGGTACGTCTGGCTCCCGCTGAAGTTCCCCACCAAGACCACCATGACCATGGACTACTACCCGCGGCTCGCCATCGACACGGCTGCCGGGACGGTGCAGGGTCTCGGAACGTGGGAGACGCTGACCGCCTCGCACAGCGGCAAGTGCGCGGACGTGGCCGACCGCTCCACCGCGGACGGCGCCGCCCTCATCCAGTGGACCTGCGGCACCCGCAGCGTCAACCAGGAGTTCTGGCTCAAGCCCGCCGGCAACGGCCGCGTGCAGATCGTGGCCCGGTACAGCGGCAAGTGCCTGGCCGCGCAGGGCGGGTCGACCGCCGACGGCGCCGCGATCGTCCAGTACGCCTGTGACGGCACGGCCGCCCAGCAGTGGAACGTGATCGGCGCCGGCAGCACAGTGCAGCTGGCCGCCGTCCAGAGCGGCAAGTGCCTGGACGTGACCCACACGTCCACGAGCGATGGCACGCCGCTCATCCAGTGGAGCTGCAACACCGACGCCGCCCATCAGAAGTGGCTCCGCACGGCTGTCTGACCGCCGCCCGTACCGCGCGGGGCAGGCCCCGCCCCCGTCGGGGTCTGCCCCACCCATGACCGCCCGCCCGTATCACCCGGCCGTGCGGCCCCCTCGGCGATCAACGTCAACTCAGGGAGATCCACGATGCCCTCCACCCGTGAACGACCCCCGAACCGCGTACACAAGAGCGGCGCGCTCCTGGGCGCCGCTGCCGTGACCGCGCTCCTCGCGACCTGTCTCACGCCCCCCACCCCCGCGGCGGCCGAGAGCACCGAGCAGGCGGTGACCGTTCGTCCCGACCCCAGCTACCAGCAGCAGTCGTTCCAGGGCTGGGGCACCGCCCTCGCCTGGTTCGCCAACGTGACCGGCGGCTGGCCCGACGCCCAGCGCAACGCGCTCGCGGACGCCCTCTACGGAGCCGACGGCCTCGGCTTCACCATCGCCCGCTACAACATCGGGGGCGGCGACAGCCCCGAGACCACCCCCTACATGCGGCCCGGCGCGGCCGTCCCCGGTTGGTGGAACCGGCCCGGCCCGGAGGCTCCCGACTGGTGGGACCCGAACAACCCCACCCACTGGAACCCGAACGCCGACGCCAACCAGCGCTGGTGGCTCACCGCCGCCAAGACGCGCGGCGCCACCACCTTCGAGGCCTTCTCCAATTCCGCCCCGTACTTCATGACCAACAGCGGCCTGGTCTCGGGCGCGACCAACGGCTGGCAGGACAACCTCCGCTCCGACCAGTACGACCGGTTCGCCGCGTACCTCTCCGGGGCCCTCCAGCGGGTGCAGGGCGCCACCGGCGTCACCTTCGACTCCCTTTCCCCGATCAACGAACCGGGCACCGACTACTGGCACGCCGGCGGAAGGCAGGAGGGCTCGCACTGGGACCCCGCCTCCCAGGCCCGCATGCTCACCACCATGCGGGCCCGGCTGAACGCCGACGGCATCACCACGCCCCTCGCGGCCATGGACGAGACCAACCCCGACGTCTTCCGCGACAACTGGGACACCTACGACCCCGCGGTCAAGGCCGCGATCGGCAGGCTCAACACCCACACCTACGGCACCAACGGCCGTACCGGCGCCCGTGACATCGCCAAGGGGGCGGCCACCCCGCTGTGGATGTCCGAGGTGGACCTCGGCGGAAGCGTCGGACAGAGCTTCACCGACATGAGCCCCGCCCTCGACCTCACCCAGCACCTCAACGAGGACTTCCGCGAACTGGAGCCCCGCGCCTGGGTCCTGTGGCAGGCGGTCGAGGACTACGAGAACATGACTCCGGTGCACGAGAACTCCAACTGGGGCCTCATCCAGACCGACTTCACCCCCGCGGACGCGGCCACCGAGCCGCTGCGCAAGAACAAGAAGTACTGGGCGATGGCGAACTACACCCGGTTCGTCCGTCCGGGCGCCCGCGTCATCAACACCGACAACGCCGACACCTTCGCCGCCCTTCGACCGGCCGGCCAGGGTGCGGTCGTGGTCCACACCAATCCCACCGGCGCGCCCCAGCGGCTCACCCTGAACCTCGCCGGATTCCAGAACGTGGGCACGGGGGCCGTCCAGCGCTACACCACCGACGGCACCAAGAACCTGCAGCGCGAGAACGACCTCACCCCTGCCGGCAAGACGCTCACCGCGACCGTGGGCGCGGGCTCCGTCACCACCTTCGTCCTGTCCGGCGCGACGGGCGTGAACGTCTCCGACACGACGGCTCCCACCGGCGCCGCGCGTCAGCTGCTCAACGACAACAGCGGCAGGGCCCTGGCCGTCGCGACGAGCAACGGCCAGAGCACGCTGGTCCAGCGCACCTCCAGCCCCGGCACGGCGGCGCAGCAGTGGCGGTTCACCAAGCTCGCCGCGGCCGACTGGGGCAACACCGCGACCTACCGCATCACGAACGTCGCCAACGGCAAGGCGCTCGCGGCCCAGGGCGACGCCCTCGCCCTGGTCGCCTCGGGCACCTCCGCCGAGCAGAGCTGGATGCTGTCCACCACGGGAGAGGGGCACTACACGGTCGTCAACAGCGCGAGCGGCAAGCTCCTGGACGTCAGCGGCCAGTCCGAGAGCGACGGCGCGCCCGTGGGCGTCTACCGTCCGACGACCGGGTCCAACCAGTCCTGGACCTTCCGCTCCGTCGCCGCGGACGCCTGGACGCCCCTGCGCATGCGGCACAGCGGCAAGTGCCTGGACGTGACCGGCGCCTCCACCGCGGACGGCGCCCAGATCGTCCAGTACACCTGCGGTGGTGCGACCAATCAGCAGTGGTCCATGCGTCCTGCGGGGGGTGGATACGTCAACGTGGTCGCCCGCCACAGCGGCAAGTGCCTGGACGTCACCAACGAGTCCACCGCCGACGGCGCGATCGTCTTCCAGTACGGCTGCAACGGCGGCCGTAACCAGCAGTGGTCGGTGCACAGATCGGCCGACGGCTTCCTCACCCTGCTGGCCCGCCACAGCGGCAAGTGCCTGGACGTCAGCGGCGCCTCCACGGCGAACGGCGCCGATGTCGTCCAGTACACCTGCGGCACGGTGGCAATCCAGCAGCTGACCACCTCCTGACGGCCCCCGGCCGGCCCGGAAGCCCCTCGGCCTCCGGGCCGGCCGATGTGCTCGAACTGCTCGTCGACGCCGGGCTGACCACCGCCGAGGCACTGAACTCGGCCACCACGCTGCCGGCGCCCGCCACTTCGGCCTCAAGGACCGAGGGGCCGTCGTACCAGGGCTGCGGGCCGACTTGCTCCTGGTCGACGGCGACCCGCTGGCCCGTGCGCGCCACGCGCCGCATCGGCCGCATCTGGTGCGGCGGCACCGAAGTGGTCCCGGCCCGGACCACGCCTGAACGGCTCCAGGGGAGAGGACCCGCCGTGGACCACCCTCAGCCCTCGTGGACGTGCACGCCCCCTTCCTTCCGCCGCGCTACGTCGAGGAGGCCAGGAACGCGGGCCATCCACGGCCCGACGGCATGGCCGCCTGGCCCCCTTGGGAGAAGGAGCACCACGGGGATCGTGCACGCACGTCGAGCGGAATCGTGCGCGCGGCCGGCGTCCGGGGGACGGTCCCACCCCACCCGCCGCGTCCGTGCGCGGACATCGAGCAGGTCCCGGCCGTCCCACGGCCGGGACCTGCGGCGCTTCTCGGTGGTCAGGCCGAGAGCGGGTACGCTCCGCCGCCGGCGAGACGTTCGTAGGCGCGGCGTACCGCGGGCACCAGGCGGGCAGCGGCCTCCGGATCGGCGTGCTCGGTCAGGAGCCGCAGGATGTTGCCGCTGCGCCGGTCCGCGGGGACGTCCTCGCCGCGAGCCGTGATGAGTGCGTGGAAGTGCGGATGGTTCTCGCCGAAGACCAGCAGGTAGGTCGCGGGCGCACCGGTCGCCTCGGTGACCGCCGCGACCAGGTCGCGCGCGCGACGGCCGAAGGAGGCCAGCTCGGCCTCGTCGAGCCCGGTGATGCGCTCGGCGTGCCGGCGGACCCGCAGGACGAACCAGCCGGGTACGTCGTATCCGGGGACCATGTCCCCCGACCAAAGAGGGTCACGGAAGACGACGTTGGCGTCCTCGTTCCGTTCCAGGCCGCACATGAAGCAGCCGGCGTCGTCGTGGTGGTGGGAGGTGCTCACGTGTTCCCCTGCGGGTGGATATGGGCGGGCGGCAGCGCGGAGCGACCGTTCTCGGGCCGTCCGGCAGTGGCGTGCCGAGGGGTGCCGGCGCGGCTCCGGCACCCCTGGTCCGGCGCCACGGTCCCGGCACCCCTGGTCCGGCGCCACGGTCCCGGCACCCCTGGTCCGGCGTCTCGGTCCCGTCGCGTGCTCAGACGGCTCCGGTGAGGACCAGCATCGGGTCGGGCAGGTCGCTCTTCAGAGCCCAGGACCGGTGGATCAGCTCCTCGACCGGAGTTCCGGAGCGGCGGGCGGCGAGCATGGCCTCGGGGTCGAAGGCGGGGCCGACGGCGTCGGCGCTGTACTCCGGCCCCCTCATGTAGCCGGTGGCCTCCTCCGGGTCGGCGAAGTTGTCGATCTGCATCTCGACGAAGCTGCCGTCCGGGTCCTGGTAGTACATCGACGTGGTGACCCCGTGGGCGATGCACACCGCAGGGGCGACGCCCTTGCCGCGCAGCAGCTCGTAGCGGGCGAGGAGGTCGTCGAGGTGGTCGAAGGTGTAGGCGACGTGGTGCGCCGCGGCGGTCGTGGGCGACTTGCGCTCCAGGGGCACCGGCGGGGTGAGCAGGGCGACGCGGTGGTGCTCCTCGTCGTAGGTGATGAAGCACAGGTGGTCGTTCTGGAACACCACGTGTCCGTCGAGAACGGTGCAGTACCAGTCCCGCATGCCGGTGGGGTTGCTGGTCTGGAACACGACGTGGGCGAACTTCGGTGTGGCGGTCATCCGATCCTCCTCGATCGAGTCCGCGGGCCTCCGGCCGTGGCGTCCTGACGCCCGGTGGTTCGGTCCTGTGCCCGCGCTTTCGGTGTGCGACGGTTCCTGCGGGTGGCTGTGCGCGGCCTCGGGGCTGCGAGGCCGCCGGGGCGTCAGGTCTGCGCGACGAAGCGCTGGCGCAGTTCTCCGATGCCCTCGATGGTGCTGACCAGCTCGTCTCCGGGAGCGAGCCACCGCTGTGGGTCACGGCCCAGGCCGACGCCGGCCGGGGTGCCGGTGAAGACGAGATCGCCGGGCAGCAGGGGGAGGACCGACGAGAGGCGGGCGATCAGCTCGGGTACGGAGAAGATCAGGTCGCCGGTGCGGCCCTTCTGGACCTCCTCTCCGTTCACGGTGCAGCGGAGTCCCAGGTCGTCGGGGTCGTCGAGCGCGTCGGGCGTGACCACCCAGGGCCCGATGGGGGCGAAGCCCGGGAAGGACTTGCCGAGGCTGAACTGCGGCGAGGGTCCTTCGAGTTGTGTGATGCGCTCGGAGATGTCCTGGCCTACGGTCAGCCCCGCGACGTGGTCCCAGGCGGACTCCGCGGAAATGTGGTGCGCGCGGACGCCGATGACGACGACGAGTTCGATCTCCCAGTCGGTGTGGCCGCCGGGCGGGAGGGTGACCTCGGTGACGGGGCCGGTGATGCTGCTGGCGAACTTGGTGAAGACCGGGGGCATCGAGTCGGGCAGGGCGAACCCCGATTCGGCCGCGTGGTCACGGTAGTTCAGGCCGGCGGCGATGACCTGCCGGGGAGCGGGTGCGGGTGCGCCCAGGAGGGCGGGATCCACGGGGCCGCCCTCGGGCAGGCATGCCTGCGCCGCCCACTGGCGGAACTCCTCCCACCGCTCGTAGACGGCCTGCGGGTCCGCGCTGAACTGGCCGTCGCTGGCCTTCTCGACGTCGACGGCGAGGCCGTCGACGATGAGGGTCAGGCGGCCGGAGAGGTTGGCAATGCGCACGGAGCTGCTCCTGTGTTCCTCGCGTGGTGGGCTGCGGGCGTGCCCGGGACGATGGTTCGGACCGAGGGGATCTGGTCGGCGCCGAGCCGCGCCGCCGTACGCCTCGTGGCCTAGGGCGGGTGGGGTGACCGGGTGGTGGCCGCCTTCGGCGCCCTCACGCCGACTGCGGAATCCGCCGGTCCCGCTCGGCGTCCCCCCGACTCCCGTCGACTGCGACGCCGATCACACAGTAGGGCGCTATATGTGATAACAGCAAGAAGCTGGGCTCACGGATTTCCCCGAAGAGTCGGGCGGCGGGTCCGGAGGCCGTCGTGTGACGCCCGGGGTCAGCGCTCGGCGGACCGGCGCAGCAGCGGTGCGATCCGGTAGTCGACGAGCTGGCGCATGACGAGTGCCGTACTGGTGCGTTCGACTCCGGGGATGTCCAGGATCCGGCTGGCCACGCGGTACAGGTCCTCGGCGTCGGTCGCGACCACATGGACCAGCAAATCGGTGTCCCCGGTCAGCCCGTGCACTTGAAGGACCTCGGGAATCGCCGCGAGTTCGGGCCCGACCTCGTCCAGCCTCCGTTGCGCGACCTGGGTGGTCACGAAGGCCGTGAGGGGATAGCCGAGGGCCGCCGGTTCGACCCGCCGCTCGAAGGAGCTCACGGCACCCGAGCGGTCCAGCGACGACAGACGCGCCTGCACGGTGTTGCGGCTCAGCCCGCTGGCCTCGGCCAGTGCCACCGTCGTGGCCCGTGGGTGAGCCGCCAGCGCCAGAAGCAGGCGCGCGTCGGTGGGGTCGATCCGCTCGGGGCTGGGCACAGTGCGCACCTTCCGGGGCCGGGAGGAGGAGTGATTGAGCATTCTGCGCAATTTCCTCGCGGGTTCTTGTGCACCATCCTGACCTGGTGGTCTCCTCGTCCGCAACGATCCCGCCCCTGGCACCAGGCCGCCTACCGTGTCCGGTCGTGTGTCGGCCCGACCTGCCCCGGGGTGCATCCGGCGCGCTCTCCACGCCGCCGTGACACGTCCCAAGTCACAGCCGGCCGCGCGTCCGCGCGCCGGTTGTGCCGATCGAGGAGACCGTTCTCGCCATGACCACCGCACCAGCAGCCCCCCGTCGGCCCACGTCCGACGACCTCGACGTGCTGCACGAGATCCAGGACCGTGTGCTGTGGCTGAGCAGCGCCATCGTGCACCACGCCAACCGCGTGCGCCCCAACCCGTCGGGACTCAAGGTCGGCGGCCACCAGGCGTCCTGCGCCTCGATGGTCTCCATCATGACGGCCCTGTGGTTCCGTCACCTGCGTCCCGAGGACAGGGTGTCGGTCAAGCCGCACGCCTCGCCGGTCCTGCACGCCGTCAACCACCTGCTCGGCGAGCTGGACGCCCCCCACCTGTCCACCCTGCGCGCGTTCGGCGGCCTCCAGAGCTATCCGAGCCGCTCCAAGGACCCCGATCCGGTGGACTACTCCACCGGCTCGGTGGGCATCGGAGCCACGGCGACGATCTGGGGCGCCCTGGCCCGTCGCTACGCGGACGAGAACGCCGACGGCGGCTTCGTCGGCCGCCAGTACGCCCTGGTGGGAGACGCGGAGCTGGACGAGGGCGCGGTGTGGGAGGCGGTCCTCGACCCGCAGGTCGCCGAACTCGGCGAACTGGTCTGGATCGTCGACCTGAACCGGCAGTCCCTCGACCGCGTCGTGCCGAACATCGCCGCCGGCCGCCTGCACGGCATGTTCGCCGCGGCCGGGTGGCAGGTGCTCACCCTCAAGTACGGCACGCTGCTCGAGAAGCTGTTCGCACGCCCCGGCGGGCACGCCCTTCGTGCCCGCATCGACGACATGTCCAACCCCGAGTACCAGCGGCTGCTGCGCTGTCCGGTCGACGAGCTGCGCGATCGGCTGCCCGGCGCCGGACCCGACGCTCCGGCGATCGGCCGGCTGCTCGCGGAGGTGGACGACGCCACCCTCATGGAGTCGGTCCGCAACCTGGGCGGCCACGACCTGTCCGCCCTCGACACCGCGCTGTCCGAAGTGGACGACCGACGACCCACGGTGATCTTCGCGTACACGGTCAAGGGGCACGGCCTGCCCACGCAGGGCCACCCGCAGAACCACTCCTCACTGCTGACGGAGGACCAGATACGGCAGCTGGCGGACGAGGTGGGTGCCGACCCCGACCACCCGTGGGAGGGCTTCGCCCCGGACTCGCCGGCGGCCCGCCTCTGCGCCCTGACGGGTGCGCGACTGCGCCGGGACCCCGTCACCGACACGCCGCCCCCCACGGTCCCCGCGGACATCGGCCGTACCCCGACAGGCGTGGCCACCACCCAGGCGGCCCTCGGCCGCACGCTCCTCGACCTGACCCGCACCGCTCCCGAGGCGGCCCGCCGGGTGGTCACGGTCAGCCCCGACGTCAGTTCGTCGACCAACCTGGGCGGCTGGGTCAACAAGGTCGGCGTCTGGTCGCCCGTCGAGCGCGTCAACTGGTTCGCCGACGACGCGGAGACCATCCTGCACTGGAGGGAACGTCCGACCGGCCAGCACATCGAACTGGGCATCGCCGAGACCAACCTGGTCGGTCTGCTCGGAGAACTGGGCGCCACCTGGAGCCGCTGGGGGAAGCCCCTGATGCCCATCGGCGTCGTGTACGACCCCTTCGTGAACCGCGCCCTGGAACCCTGGTCCTTCGGCATGTACGCCGGCGGCCAGTCGATCCTCGTGGGCACCCCCTCCGGCGTCACCCTGGCGCCCGAAGGCGGCGCGCACCAGTCCATCACCACACCGTCCCTCGGCATCGAGCAGCCCGGCTGCACGACCTGGGAACCCGCCTTCGCCCTCGACACCGAATGGACGCTGCTGGCCGCCCTGTCCCGCCTCGGCAGGTCCGACGGAGGTTCGGCCTACCTGCGGCTCTCCACGCGCCCCGTCGACCAGACACTGGCCCGGGTCCCGACCGACCCGGCGGCCCGGGAGCGCCGCCGCCGCCAGGTCGTGGCCGGCGCCTATCCGCTGCGCCGGCAGGACGGAGCCAAGGTCACCATCGCGGCGATGGGCGCCATGGTGACCGAGGCCCTGGCTGCCGCGGAGCGCCTCCAGGCGCTCGGCATCCCGGCCGACGTCATCTGCGTGACCAGCCCCGGCCTGCTCTACAAGGCGCTGGACGCCCGCGTCGGCAACGACGAGGCGCCGGACTGGATCCTGGACCAGGTCTTTCCCGCCGAGCGGGCCACGCCCCTGGTCACCGTGCTGGACGGGCACCCGCACACCCTGGCCTTCCTGTCCAGCATCCATCAGGTGCCGATCCGCCGGCTGGGCGTCACCCGCTTCGGCCAGTCCGGCTCCCTGGAGGAGATCTACCGCTACCACCGCATCGACACCGACAGCATCGTCGCTGCCGCACTCGACCTCACCCAGTGAAGCGAAGTGGGGGGGGGGGGGGGGGGGGGGGGGGGGGGGGGGGGCGGACCCCCCCCCCCCCCCCCCCCACCCCCGCACGGCACATGGTCAGTTCCTCGGGGGAGCCCACACCAGGTCCTCGGCCTTCGGCAAGGAGCCGTAGACCTGTCCCGACGACGCCATGGCCTCGATCCAGGGCGCCAGCGCCTCCGGAGTGACGGACGAGTCCCAGTCCGGCAGCGGAGCCACCGCGTTCCCTTCACGTGGTACCTCCAGCGCGGACGACAAGAACGTTCGTACGTCCTTCTCGTGGGACGACGCCCACCGGTCGGCGGAGCCGAGAGCCGCGACGAAGGCGGCGATCGTCCTCGGGTTCCTCTCCGCCCACGTGCGCTTCGCGACCCACACGCCGGCGATCGCGGGCGAGTCGATCGACAGGAACGGGTCCCCGAGGGGACGGTGCCCGGCTGCCTCGACCCCGCCCATGTACGGCTGGACGGTCGCGATGGCGTCGACCTTGCCGGAGTCGAGGGCGCCGGACATGCTGGGAAAGGGCATCTGGACGAAACGCACGTGATCGGCGTCCACTCCCGCCCTCTTCAAGGACGTCAGCACCGCCAGGAACAGCGCGCCCGACAGAGAGGGCACCGCCACCCGCTTCCCCCGCAGGCCGGACACGGAGTCGACCGCGCCCGGCCTGGCGGCGTACATCTGGCACTGCTGGTTCTCGGCGCTGTCCGTGTAGGAGCCGGCGATCACCGTGATGTCGTGCCCCAGCGAGGCGGAGGCGATGACCTCGGTGGGCGTGCCCCAGGCGATGTCGTACTCCCAGCCGAGCGAGGCGGCGAAGGACGCGATGCGCGTGCTGGGGTGCGAGGAGATCTCCACGTCGAGATCCTGATCGGCGAAGTCGCCGTTCTTCTCGGCCAGGAGGGGCAGGCTCGGCGGCGCCGCGTCGACGAGCGCCAGGCGCACGGTGCCGACCTCGGCCTCCTCGTCCTTGGCCGGCGGCGAACAGGCCATGGCCGTGGTCGTCGTCAGCGCGAGGACCGTGAGCAGGGCGGCGACACCTCTCGGCCGCTGTACGGGATGGGTCGGAGCTGGGAGAGCCATGGCGCCGTTTCTGGGCTGGATGCAGGGGAAGCGCCCGAAGGCGCACGTCGAGCTCTGCCGCGCTCGACGGCAGAGACGTACCGGGTCCGGGGCGCACCGCGTTGTCGTGCGGGCCCCGGCATCGCCTCCCGACAGGGAGACGATGCCGGTCGTGGTGGTGCGCGGGCGGGTCAGGCGGCGGCGGGGGCGTATTCCGCACCACCGACCCAGACGCGCCGGACGGTGCGGGTGGCGGTGATGTCGGCGAGCGGGTCCCCGTCGATCAGGACGAGGTCGGCGCGGTTCCCGACACGGATGGCGCCGCGGTCACGCAGGCCGAACGCCTGGGCGGGCAGACTCGTCGCGGCCCTCAGGGCCTCCCTGTTGCTGAGCCCCGCGCGCACCAACAGCTCCAGCTCGTGGTGCAGGCTGGTGCCGAACGGCGGTTGCACCGGAATGCCCGGCGTGAGGTTCGCGTCCGTGCCGGCCACGATCCGCGCCCCGGCACGGCGCAGCGCGGCGACGCTGCCCTCGGCGGCCGCGTAGTCCATGCCGGGTATCCCGAGCTTCCCGAAGCCCTCCATCATGGTCAGGGTGGGTACGGCGACGGTGCCGGTCGAGGCGTACCGGGCGGCGACCGACGCCGGCAGCGCGCTGTCCATCGGGACGTGGTGGATCATGTCGACGTTCGCGTCGAGTGCCCTCACCACCATGGCCGTGGTGGTCGCGTGAGCCATGACGAGCTTGCCGGCGGAGTGCGCGGCGGTCGTCACGGCCTTGACGGTCTCCGGCGTGAGCCCCGGCTCGTCGATGATGACCTTGATGTAGTCCGAGCCTTCGGCGATTCGCGAGCGGACGAAGGGGGCGGCCTGCTCGGGTCCGGTCAGCACCGCGTCCGCGGGGAAGGTCGGGATCCGGCTCTGCGGGCTTCCGGGCGCCACCGCCGGCGCGCCGGCGGTGCGGATGTCGGTCAGGCCGGGCAGTCCGCGCAGCGAGTCGACGAGCGAGGGCGGGAAGGAGGCCATGTCGAGGCCGGTGGTCACACCGGAACCGGCCAGCGCGTGCAGGGTGTCGACGTCCCGCAGGTGAAGGTGGGCGTCGGTCAGGCCCGGGAGCAGCACGGCGCCCCCACAGTCGATCCGGCGCGCGCCGAGCGGGCTGATCCCGATGCGTCCGTTGTCGACCACCACGGTGCGCGGGGAGGTCACCTGGTCGCCGTCGAAGACGCGGACGTTCGTCAGTGCGATCTTGTCGAGCTGGACGGTGTGTTCCTGCGCCTGCGCGGAGGCGGGCGCGGCCAGCGCCGACACCCCTGCGACGGCGATGCCGGCCGCGGCGGCCGTCTTGAGGAAGTCACGCCGGTTCGTATGGCTGATGCACATGGTGGTGTCCTTCTGCCAGGCGGGTGCGGAAAGTGCAGGGTTCGTGCCCCGGCCTCCGTGGGGACCGACGGTGATCCACCGTCGGAGCGCTGTCGCCGGGAGGCATGACTGCCGCCGCGGCGTCTCGGGACGCCCGGGTGCGGCGGTCAGTTCGGGTGGCGGCGCCGAGGGGCGCGCCGGGCGGTGCGGGGCCGGAGGGGCCGGCACCGGGAAGACGGACCGACCGTAGCCGCTATATGTGATAACAGCAACCCTTCGCGCATCCCGTCGCGCCGCCCGTTGCTCCGTCAGGCAGAGCCCCGGAGCTCGGCCTCACGCAGGCATTGACACACGCCCGTGACGGGCTCCAGCATCACACCCAGCTCCCGGCGGCGTGACCGCGACGGAACGGGACGCCTCTCAACTCCCTTGGTCCGTACAGCAGTACGTCCTTGCCGTGACGTGCCGCCCCGCGTGCCGCACGGTCCCGGCCGTCCTCCCCAAAGGAACCCGCCGTGGCACTTCGACCGCGGCGGGGAGGCACGGTTGCCGTCGAACGATCCGGCCCTGCCATGTCCCTGCCCTGCGCGGCCGGCACGGCGGGCAGCCCCGCCCTCGCCCCCATCCTCCGCCGCACCGCCATCGGAGTCTCCGTGGCCTTCCCGCCGGTGCAATCCCCCCTGAGGAGTACGGACATGAACCCCACCCCCGGAAACCTCGCGACCAGGCCCCGTTCCGCCCCTGCGGTCGCCCTTGGACTCGTCATCCTGTGCATCGAGGGGTACGACCTCTTCATCCTGGGAGCGGTCGGCCCCTCCCTGCTGTCCCACCCCGATTGGGACGCCACCACGTCGACTCTGGGCCTGCTGGGCAGTCTCACGGCGCTCGGCATGCCGCTCGGCTCCATCGCCGCCGGCTGGGCCGGCGACCTCTACGGCCGCCGCCTCCCCATGACGGTCAGCCTGGCCTGGCTCTCCCTGAGCATGCTGCTGAGCGCGGTCGCCGGCGACCTCGCCCTCTTCGGCGCGACCCGCTTCCTCACCGGCATGGGCATCGGCGCCCTGATCCCCCTCGTCACCGCCTACGTCAGCGAAGCGGCCGACCCCGCCCGGCACTCCCTCCAGGTCGGCACCGCCACGACGGGACTGGCCATCGGCGGCATCGTCACGGGTGTCGTCGGCCGCACCCTGCTGCCCGAGTGGGACTTCCGCACGCTCTTCCTCTTCGGGGCCGTTCCGCTGGCCCTGATCCCCGTCGTATGGCGCCTGGTCCCCGCCGTGGTGCCGGATCACCCGGCGAGGGCCCTGACGGCGGCCGGGACGCGGACCACCACGGCAGAGCCCGACGAGCCCGCCAACCGTCTGCGTCGACTGCTCGCCCCGCAGCACCGCCGTTCCACGCTGCTGTTCTGGGCGGCCACGTTCGCCGGCCTCGTCATCGTCTACGGCGCCAGTACCTGGCTCCCCACGCTGATGGTGGCCGACGGATACGACCTCGGCTCCTCGCTGGAGTTCTCCATCGCCTTCAACGTCGGGGCCGTCGTCGGCACGCTCGCCGCCGCCCTGGTCGCCGACCGCGGGCTGCTGAAGGCCGCCACGATCGTCAGCTTCCTCCTCGCCGCCGTCGCCATGATCACCCTGAGTACGCCGCAGCCCCGGCCCCTGCTCCTCGTCGTCTCCGGCGTCGCCGGTTTCGGAGCCCTGGGAACCCAGGCGCTCGTCAACATCTACGTCGCCCACGCGCACCCGGCGCGACTGCGCGGCACCGCACTGGGCTTCAGCCTCGGCGTGGGGCGCGTCGGCGCCATCGTGGGCCCCAGCTACCTGGCCGCCGTCACCGTACTGGTCGGCACGTCCGAGGCCGGGTTCTACGCCTTCGTGGTCCCGGCCGTCCTGGGCGCTGTCCTGATCGGCCTGCTGCGGTCGGAGCGACGCACCACGGCCGCCCCGGCCCCGGCCGGCGTCACCTCCGACGCGGAGGCGCCCCTTGCCCCGTGACGCGGGACCTGTCGCGCGCATACCGAAGCCCCCGACGGGGGGGGGGGGGGGGGGGGGGGGGGGGGGGGGGGGGGGGGGGGGGGGGGGGGGGGGGGGGGGGGAGGGGGGGGGGGGGGGGGGA
>NZ_JBVJMN010000051.1:0-63212 GCF_055584185.1 Streptomyces sp. NPDC104202
CCCCCCCCCCCCCCCCCCCCCCCCCCCCCCCCCCCCCCCCCCCCCCCCCCCCCCCCCCCCCCCCCCCCCCCCCCCCCCCCCCCCCCCCACGTCCGGGTGCGGCTAGAACGCGTCGAACTCGTCGAACTCGCGCTGGGCGTCGTCGCGCTCGGCGTCGCGGTCGCGACGGCGCTGGGCGGCGGGTCGGGGCGCTTCGAGGCGGTGGTCCTCGCCGCGGCGGCCGAGCATCTCGGCGCCGGCCATCATGCTGGGCTCCCAGTCGAAGACGACGGCGTTGTCGTCGGCGCCGATGGCGACGCCGTCGCCGGCGCGGGCGCCGGCCTTCATCAGCCGGTCCTCGACCCCGAGGCGGTTGAGGCGGTCGGCGAGGTAGCCGACGGCCTCGTCGTTGTTGAAGTCGGTCTGGCGGACCCAGCGCTCGGGCTTCTCGCCGCGCACCCGGTAGACGTCCTCGGCCTCGTCGTACGTGACGGTGAAGCCCGCGTCGTCGACGGCCTTCGGGCGGATGACGATGCGGGTCGCCTCCTCCACGGGCTTGGCCGCGCGCGCCTCGCCGACGATGCCGGCGAGGGCGAAGGAGAGCTCCTTGAGGCCCGTGCGGGCGACGGCGGAGACCTCGTAGACCTGGTAGCCGCGCTCTTCGAGCTCCGGGCGGATCATGTCCGCGAGGTCCTGGCCGTCCGGGATGTCGATCTTGTTGAGGACGACGATGCGGGGACGGTCCTCGAGGCCGCCGTACTGCTTCAGCTCCTCCTCGATGATGTCGAGGTCGGAGACCGGGTCGCGGTCGGACTCCAGCGTCGCCGTGTCCAGGACGTGCACGAGGACCGAGCAGCGCTCGACGTGCCGGAGGAACTCCAGGCCGAGGCCGCGGCCCTGGCTCGCGCCGGGGATGAGGCCGGGGACGTCGGCGATCGTGTAGACGGTCGAGCCGGCGGTGACCACGCCCAGGTTGGGGACGAGCGTCGTGAAGGGGTAGTCGGCGATCTTCGGCTTGGCGGCCGACAGGACCGAGATGAGCGAGGACTTGCCGGCGCTCGGGTAGCCGACGAGCGCCACGTCGGCGACGGTCTTGAGCTCCAGGACGACGTCGCCGGCCTCGCCGGGCTCGCCGAGGAGCGCGAAGCCGGGGGCCTTGCGGCGGGCCGACGCGAGCGCGGCGTTGCCGAGGCCGCCGCGGCCGCCCTGGCCCGCGACGAAGGTGGTGCCCTGTCCGACGAGGTCGGCCAGGACGTTGCCCTGCTTGTCGAGGACGACGGTGCCGTCCGGCACGGGCAGGACGAGGTCCTGGCCGTCCTTGCCGGAGCGGTTGTCGCCGGCGCCGGGCTGGCCGTTGGTGGCCTTGCGGTGCGGCGAGTGGTGGTACTCCAGGAGCGTGGTGACCGCCTGGTCGACGACCAGGATCACGTCGCCGCCACGGCCGCCGTTGCCGCCGTCGGGGCCGCCGAGGGGCTTGAACTTCTCCCGGTGGACGGAGGCACAGCCGTGGCCTCCGTTACCCGCGGCGACGTGCAGCTCGACGCGGTCCACGAAGGTGGTCATGGTTGGTGCCTCCAGAGAGTTACTTACGTGCGGAATGTCTATCTAGTAACACGCGAAAGGCGGACCCGCTTCCCGATCCGGGAAGTGAGGTCCGCCTCCGCAAATGAACCGATCAGGCGACCGGAACGATGTTCACGACCTTGCGGCCACGGTGGGTGCCGAACTGCACCGCGCCGGCCTGCAGGGCGAACAGCGTGTCGTCGCCACCGCGACCGACACCCGCGCCCGGGTGGAAGTGGGTGCCGCGCTGGCGGACCAGGATCTCACCCGCGTTGACGGCCTGACCGCCGAAGCGCTTCACGCCGAGCCGCTGGGCATTCGAGTCGCGCCCGTTCCGGGTGGACGATGCGCCCTTCTTGTGTGCCATGTCTCAGTCCCTCTTACTTCGCAGCCGCGGGGATACCGGTGACCTTGATCGCCGTGTACTGCTGGCGGTGACCCTGGCGACGGCGGTAGCCGGTCTTGTTCTTGTAGCGCAGGATGTCGATCTTGGCGCCCTTGTGGTGGTCCACGACCTCGGCCGTGACCTTGATGCCGGCCAGGACCCACGGGTCGCTGGTGACGGCGTCGCCGTCGACCACGAGCAGGGTCGAGAGCTCGACCGTGTCGCCGACCTTGGCAGTGGAAATCTTGTCAACCTCAACGATGTCGCCGACAGCAACCTTGTGCTGGCGACCACCGCTGCGCACGATGGCGTACACGCGGATCTCTCTCTCACTCGGGATGGAACCTCTGAAGCCAGCCGCTCACACGGACCCGAGGGCCCGCGGCGTTCCGGAATCGGACGAGCGGCCTCTCCCGGCGAGCGGGAGGGAGGTGCTCAGAGGCGCGACGTGCCGATCAGACACGCCGACGGTCTAGGTTACGGGCGGCTGCCACAAGGGGTCAAATTCGCCCGAGCGGGTGCGGGCCGCCCCGTGGAGGGACGGCCCGCACCCGGTGGAGTCAGTCCTGGGCCGGAGCCGCGGTCTTCTCCGCCGCCTTCTTGGCCGGGGCCTTCTTGGCGGTGGTCTTCTTCGCCGCGGTCTTCTTGGTCGCCGCCGTCTTCTTGGTGGCGGCCTTCTTGGCCGTGGCCTTCTTCGCGGTCTTGCGCGCCGCCGTCTTCTTGGCCGGCGCGGCCTCCGCCTCGGCCTCGGCCTCGGCCGGGGCGTCCTCGGCGGGAGCCGCGGCCACCACCAGGACGGCGGCCTCCTCGGCGCCCGCGGGCGCACCGGCGGGAGCGGTGGCCTTGCGGACCACCCGGCGGCGGGCACGCGGCGCGGCGGCCGCGGGGGCCTCCTCGACGACGGGCTCGGCCACCGGCTCGGCGACGGGCGCGGGCTCGACGACCGGCTCGGCGACGACGACCGGCTCGACGACCTCGGCGACCGCCTCCGTGGTGGAGACGACCGGGGAGGTCACCCGGCGGGTCGCGCGGCGACGGGCACGCGGGGCCGGGGCGGCCTCCTCGGCCACCGGCTCCGCGACGGGCGCGGGCTCGACGACCGGCTCGGGCTCGGCGGCGGGCTCCTCGGCGACGGGCGCGGTCTCCGCGACCGGCTCCGGCTCGCGGACGACGGCGTCGGTCTCCACGACCGGCGCCGGAGCGGCCGGTGCGGACACCCGACGGGTCGCCCGGCGACGACCGCGGCCACGGGTGGCGGCGGCCTCGGCCTCGGCGGCGGAGCCGTACAGCTCCTCGTCCGCGGCGATCGGCTCCGGCAGCGCCACCGGGGCGGCGAGCTCCGCCGCGACCTCGGCCTCGGTCTCGGCCTCCGCGGCCTCCACCTGGTCGTGGTCGTGCTCGTGGACGTGCTCGGCGCCGCCGCGGCCGCGCTTCTTCGAGCGCTTGCCGCCGCCACCGCCGCCGGCGGTCGCCGGCTGCTCCATGTGCACGATGACACCGCGGCCGTTGCAGTGGACGCAGGTCTCGGAGAAGGACTCCAGGAGGCCCTGGCCGACCCGCTTGCGGGTCATCTGCACCAGGCCGAGCGAGGTGACCTCGGCCACCTGGTGCTTGGTCCGGTCCCGGCCCAGGCACTCCAGGAGGCGGCGCAGCACCAGGTCGCGGTTGGACTCCAGGACCATGTCGATGAAGTCGATGACGACGATGCCGCCCAGGTCGCGCAGGCGCAGCTGCCGGACGATCTCCTCGGCCGCTTCGAGGTTGTTCCTCGTCACGGTCTCCTCGAGGTTGCCGCCCTGACCGGTGAACTTGCCGGTGTTGACGTCGACGACGATCATCGCCTCGGTCTTGTCGATCACCAGCGAGCCGCCGGACGGCAGCCAGACCTTGCGGTCCAGCGCCTTCATGAGCTGCTCGTCGATCCGGTAGGTCGCGAAGACGTCGACCTCGCTCGTCCACTTGGACAGGCGGTCGGCCAGGTCGGGCGCGACGTGCGAGACGTAGCCGTGGATGGTCTCCCACGCGTCGTCGCCGCTGACGATGACCTTGGAGAAGTCCTCGTTGAAGATGTCGCGGACGACCCGGACGGTCATGTCCGGCTCGCCGTAGAGCAGGCTCGGCGCGGACGTCGAGATCTGGGCGGCCTTCTTCTGGATGTCGGCCCACTGCGCCTGCAGGCGCTCGACGTCGCGGCGCAGCTCGTCCTCGCTCGCGCCCTCGGCGGCGGTGCGCACGATGACGCCCGCGTCCTCGGGGACGATCTTCTTGAGGATGGTCTTCAGCCGGGCGCGCTCGGTGTCCGGGAGCTTGCGGCTGATGCCGGTCATCGAGCCCTCGGGCACGTACACGAGGTAGCGGCCGGGCAGGGAGACCTGGCTGGTCAGACGGGCGCCCTTGTGGCCGATCGGGTCCTTGGTGACCTGCACCAGGACCGACTGGCCGGACTTGAGGGCGGTCTCGATGCGGCGCGGGCCGTGGCCCATGCCGAGCGCCTCGAAGTTGACCTCGCCGGCGTACAGGACGGCGTTGCGGCCCTTGCCGATGTCGACGAACGCGGCCTCCATGGACGGCAGCACGTTCTGGACCTTGCCCAGGTAGACGTTGCCGACGTACGAGGTGGCCTGCTCCTTGTTGACGTAGTGCTCGACGAGCACGTTGTCTTCCAGGACGCCGATCTGGGTGCGCTCGCCGTTCTGGCGGACGACCATGACGCGCTCGACGGCCTCGCGGCGGGCGAGGAACTCGGCCTCGGTGATGATCGGGACGCGGCGGCGGCCCTGCTCGCGACCTTCGCGGCGGCGCTGCTTCTTGGCCTCCAGGCGGGTTGAGCCCTTGATGGACTGGACCTCGTCGCTGCCGGTGCCGGGCTCGGCCTTCTCGCGGGCCGGACGGGGCTCGCGGACCTTGACGACCGTGCGGACGCCCTCGTCGTCGGCGCCCTCGGCGTCGGCGGCGGCGTCCCCGCTGCGGCGGCGGCGACGGCGGCGGCGACGGGAGCTGCTGGAGCCGCCGGCGTAGCCCTCGGCCTCCTCCGACTCCTCCTCGCCGTCCTCGTGGTCGCCGTCCTCGTCCTCGGCGTGGGGCTCGTCGCCCTCCTCGGACTCCTCGACCTCGGTGAGCTCGCCGCGGCGGCGGCGACGGCCACCACGACGGCGGCGGCGGGACGGACGGTCCTCGTACTCGTCGCCGTCCTCGGACTCCTCGGCGGCATCGTCGGCCTCGTCGGCGGCGGCCTCGACCTCGGGCTCGTCGGCGACGGTGGCCGGGACGGGCTCGACGGCGACGGGCTCGCCGCGGCGACGGCGACGGCGGCGGGAGCCGGTCTCGGCGCGCTCGGCGGCCTCCGGGGCCTCGGCCACCTCGGCCGCCTCGACGGTCTCGACCGTCTCTTCCTCCTCCTCGGGCTCCACCGCGACGGCGGCGGCGGCCGCGGCGGCGGTCTCCGGGGTCTGGAACATCGGCTCGGTGAAGACCGGGGCCTGGAAGACGGCGACGGAGGGGCGCGCGGCGCGGCGCGACTCCCGGGCCGGAGCCGGCTCGGAGGTGAACTGCGGCGAGGTGGCGCGGCGGCGGCCGCGGCCACGGGTGGCGGCGGTCTCGGCGGCGGTGACCTCGGCGTCGTCGGCGGCGATCTGCTCGACGGCGGCCTGGGGCAGCGACTCGCCGGTGACGGCGGGTTCGGCGGCGGCCTCGGGCGAGGTGGCCTTGCGGGTGGCGCGGCGGCGGGTACGGGCCGGCGGCGCGGCCTCCTCGACGACGGGGGCGGCCTCGACGGCCGGGGCCTCGGCGACCGGGGCGGCGGCGGGGGCCTCGGCCGCGGGCTCCTCGGCTACGGCGGGGGCGCCGGCCGGGGCGGTGGCCTTGCGGGTGGCGCGGCGGCGGGTACGGGCCGGCGGCGCGGCCTCCTCGGCGACCGGGGCGGCCTCGACGGCCGGGGCCTCGGCGACCGGGGCGGTCTCGGCGGGCTCCTCGACGGCGGCCGTGGAGGTCACGGGCGAGGTGGCCTTGCGGGTGGCGCGGCGGCGCGCGGGGCGCGCCGGAGCGGCCTCGGGCGCCTCGTCGGCGGCCGGGGCGGGGGTCTCGGCGGGCGCCTCGGCCACGGCCTCGGCGGCCGGGGCCGAGGTCTCGGCCGCGGTGTCCGCGGCGGGGGCGGTGGCCTTGCGGGTCGCGCGGCGGCGGGTACGGGCCGGCGGCGCGGCCTCCTCGGCCACCGGGGCGGCCTCGGCCGCCGGGGCCTCGACGGCCGCCGGGGTCTCGGCGGAGTCGGCGGTCGCGCCCGTCACCGGCGGGCCGGCGGGGCGGGAAGCGGCGCGGCGCCTGCGGCGCGGCGGCAGCTTGTCACCGGGGGCGTTGGTGTCTTCGTTGGACTCGAGCATGCGGGGTTTCTCCCGTCACGCTCCCGGGCGCCGCGCCTGGTTCCGGTCCGGCGGCACGGTCGCGCCTGTGGCGCGGTGCCGCCGTCCGGGGCGCGGGCGCCGCACGGGAGCTCTGTGTCTGGCTCGCCGGTTCCGTACGCCCTGTGCGGACGGCCTGGCGAAAGTCTTCTGGTCAGTGCGCTGCCCGACCCAGGTGGCTCCCGAGTACCAGGGCGGCGCTACGACGACCGCTCCCTACGCGGTACCTGCACCCGGCGCCGTCGCAGAGGCGGTCGCGGCGGCCGTGGTAGGTGCGGCCGTGACTGCCTCGCGGTCGGGCGCGAGCGGGTCGGTCACCGTGCCGGACTCCTCGTCGAAGAGCCCCTGCGCCAGCCTGGTCACCGCAGCGGGGACCGGCGGCGCCAGGTCGGCCACAGCTCGGAGACCGGACAGGACGTCGTCGGGTCGTACGGCAGGTGTCACGTGCCGAACAACCAGCCGCAGTATCGCACAGGCGCTGTCGAGCGGCCTATCACCCTGGGGATCACCCTGGGGGCGGGCCGCCGTCAGCTCGGTGACCGCGGAACGGGCGTCGAAGGTGCGGACGCCGTTCTTGGTCTTGCGCTGTACTTCCACCGTCTCGGCCGCGAGAAACGCCTCGACGGCCTTCTCGGCGTCCTCGACCGTGACGCCTTCGAGCCGCAGCTCCCACACGGAGGCGGTGAGCCGGTCGGCGAGTCCGGAGGTCCGGGCCTCGACGGCGTCGGTGATGTCGAGTCCGGCCGGCAGGGACTCGTCGAGCAGCGCCCGCAGCGTCTCGGGGTCGCGCGTCTGCGTGAGCGCGATCTCCAGGTACTCGGCCTCGGAGCCGGTGCCCGTCGGGGCGGCGTTGGCGTACGAGACCTTGGGGTGCGGGGTGAAACCGGCCGAGTACGCCATGGGCACCTCGGCGCGGCGGAGCGCACGCTCGAATGCGCGCTGGAAGTCTCGGTGACTGGTGAACCGGAGGCGGCCGCGCTTGGTGTAGCGCAGTCGGATGCGCTGCACCGCCGGTGCGGGCGGCGGGCCTTCGGGCTGTCGCTTGCCCAGTGGTTCTTCTCCTCGGTGCGGGGCGGCGCGGGTGGCGCCGTCCACGAGATGTACGGGTTGCCCCGGGGGTCCCGCCCGGTTCACCCCCGCTGTCGCGGGGAGATCTCGGGGGCGGGCGCCGCGCCGGGGACGTTCGTTGTACTACCCAGAGTACGCGCCCGGGCCACCTCCGGTTCCCCGGGCCGGGTCAGCGGGGTCCGCCGAAGAGCGCGACGCGCACCTCCCGCGCGGCCGTGCGGACGGCCCGTCCGGCGGCGGCGAGGGGGGCCTGGACCCACGTCCGCAGCCAGTGGCCCACCGGCGTCAGGACCACCCGGTACGCCCAGGCGAGGGGACGCCCGACCGAGTGCCACAGCAGCCACCCGACGGCGCGCCCCAGGGCCCGGCCGATCAGGCCGGAGACCCGCCAGGCCCATGCGAGCGCCGTGCCGGCCGCCCGGCCGACGGGGGCGAGCACCTGACGCCAGAGCCAGGCGAGCGGGGTGACGAGCAGCAGGTCGACGACCCACCACACGGCCCGGGCGACGGGCAGGAGGACCCACCGTCCCAGCCACGTCAGCGGCGTCACGACCAGGAGGTCGACCAGCCACCACAGGGCTCGCCCGACCGGGGCGAGCACCCACTCCCACAGGAACCGCAGCGGGATCACGAGCAGGTGGTGGATCAGCCAGGCGAGGACGCGGCCGAACGGGGCGAGCACCCAGCGCCACAGCTGCTTCAGGCACAGGGCGAAGACGTCCCAGACCAGCCGGACGGGCAGCACGACCACCAGCGCGATGACCCGCGCCACCCCCGTGAGGCAGCCCCCGGGCTCGTGCGGCGACCGTGACCTGCTGTTCTCCGTGTCCATGCCGGAAATGACGCGACGGCCCGGCGGAGGGTTTCCCCTCCGCCGGGCCGTCATCCAAGCGTTACCGGTTGACGACCGTCAGCGGCAGCAGCGTCTTTCCGGTGGGACCGATCTGGATGTGGGTGTCCATCTGCGGGCAGACGCCGCAGTCGAAGCACGGGGTCCAGCGGCAGTCCTCGACCTCGGTCTCGTCGAGGGAGTCCTGCCAGTCCTCCCAGAGCCAGTCCTTGTCGAGACCCGAGTCGAGGTGGTCCCAGGGGAGGACCTCCTCGTAGGTGCGCTCGCGGGTCGTGTACCAGGCGACGTCGACGCCGGCGTCGGGAAGCGTCTTCTCGGCGCAGGCCATCCAGCGGTCGTAGGAGAAGTGCTCGCGCCAGCCGTCGAAGCGGCCGCCGTCCTCGTAGACCGCGCGGATGACGGCGCCGATGCGGCGGTCGCCGCGGGACAGCAGGCCCTCGACGATGCCGGGCTTGCCGTCGTGGTAGCGGAAGCCGATGGAGCGGCCGTACTTCTTGTCGCCGCGGATCTTGTCGCGGAGCTTGCGCAGGCGCTCGTCGGTCTCCTCGGCGGAGAGCTGCGGGGCCCACTGGAAGGGGGTGTGCGGCTTGGGGACGAAGCCGCCGATGGAGACGGTGCAGCGGATGTCGTTCTGGCCGGAGACCTTGCGGCCCTCGGCGATCACGTTCATCGCCATGTCGGCGATCTGGAGGACGTCCTCGTCGGTCTCCGTCGGCAGGCCGCACATGAAGTACAGCTTCACCTGGCGCCAGCCGTTGCCGTACGCGGTGGAGACGGTCCGGATGAGGTCCTCCTCCGAGACCATCTTGTTGATGACCTTGCGCATGCGCTCGGAGCCGCCCTCGGGGGCGAAGGTGAGACCGGAGCGGCGGCCGTTGCGGGTCAGCTCGTTGGCCAGGTCGACGTTGAAGGCGTCCACGCGGGTCGACGGCAGGGAGAGGCCCACCTTGTCGTCCGTGTAGCGGTCGGCCAGGCCCTTGGCGATCTCGCCGATCTCGGTGTGGTCGGCGGAGGAGAGCGACAGGAGGCCGACCTCCTCGAAGCCGGTCGCCTTGAGGCCCTTCTCGACCATCTCGCCGATGCCGGTGATGCTTCG
Source organism: Streptomyces sp. NPDC104202 (assembly GCF_055584185.1). Classification (NCBI taxonomy): domain Bacteria; kingdom Bacillati; phylum Actinomycetota; class Actinomycetes; order Kitasatosporales; family Streptomycetaceae; genus Streptomyces; species Streptomyces sp. NPDC104202. The sequence goes on from NZ_JBVJMN010000051.1 coordinate 9,336, forward strand.
CTCCCGCACGGGGCGCGTGATCATGCCGGCCTGGCAGAAGCGGCAGCCGCGGGTGCAGCCGCGGAAGATCTCGACGGACATGCGCTCGTGGACGGTCTCCGCGAGCGGCACGAGGGGCTGCTTCGGGTACGGCCACTCGTCGAGGTCCATGACGGTGTGCTTGGAGACGCGCCACGGCACGCCGGACCTGTTCGGCACGACGCGGCCGATGCGGCCGTCCGGCAGGTACTCGACGTCGTAGAAGCCGGGGATGTAGACCGAGCCCGTCTTCGCGAGGCGGAAGAGGACCTCCTCGCGTCCGCCCGGCCGGCCCTCTGCCTTCCAGGCGCGGATGATCTCGGTCATGTCGAGGACGGCCTGCTCGCCGTCGCCGATGATCGCCGCGTCGATGAAGTCCGCGATCGGCTCGGGGTTGAAGGCCGCGTGGCCGCCGGCGAGCACGATCGGGTGGTCGACGGTCCGGTCCTTCGCCTCCAGCGGGATGCCGGCCAGGTCCAGGGCGGTGAGCATGTTCGTGTAGCCCAGCTCCGTGGAGAAGCTGAGGCCGAAGACGTCGAAGGCGCTGACGGGGCGGTGCGAGTCGACGGTGAACTGCGGGACGCCGTGCTCCCGCATCAGCTCCTCCAGGTCCGGCCACACGCTGTACGTGCGCTCGGCGAGGACGCCCTCGCGCTCGTTCAGCACCTCGTAGAGGATCATGACGCCCTGGTTGGGCAGACCGACCTCGTACGCGTCCGGGTACATCAGCGCCCAGCGGACGTCGGCGGACTCCCACGGCTTGACCGTGGAGTTCAGCTCTCCACCGACGTACTGAATCGGCTTCTGCACGTGCGGGAGCAGAGCTTCGAGCTGCGGGAAGACAGACTCGGCAGCAGACATCTCGAACCTTCGTGAGCTGGCAGGGGGGCGACTCTCAAGCGTACCCCGGTGCTCAGCGGCTCAGCGCCGCCTTGAGTTCGGGAGCGGAGGCCCGGGCCCAGACCCGGGGCAGTTCCCGCTCGGCGGCGGCCGCCGCGGCCTCCTCGCGGCCGTAGAGAAGTCCCCAGGTGAAAGCCGATTCGCCGACCCCGTGGGCCATGATCCCGAACTCGCGGAGGGCGGCGCGCGCGACGACGGCGTCCTGGTGTTCGCCGAGGAGCGACTGCACCGCCTTGACGCGCTTCGCGAGCCGCTTCGCGGGTTTGCCGAGCGCGGGGCGGGCCGCGTCGGCGGCGTAGCGGGCGCGTTTGGCGGCCTTGCGGGCCTCGTGGAGGGCGAGGTCGCGTTCGTGGCCGGGGGTGAGGGCGAGGGCGTGGCCGATCCTCCGGCCGAGGCGGTCGTGGTCCTTGCGGACGGCGCGGGCGAGGACCTCGGGGGCGTCGCGGCGGGCGGCCTTGCGCAGCGGCGGGTCGGCCAGGAGCGCGGCGAGGGTGTCGAGGAGGGTGAGATAACGGTCGGAGTCGAGGGCGGTGAGGGCCTGGTGCCGGGCGTTCCTGGCGAGTGCGGCGTCGCGGCGGCGCAGCCGGGCCTGGACGGGGCCGAGGGTGAGAGCGGCCGGCAGTTCCGCGACGCGGGCGCTCAGCCGCTCGTCGAGGACCTCCTGGTCGCGGGCGACGCCGAGTTCGCCGGCGAGCCACTTCAGCTCGTCGCCGACGGGGTCGGTGGCGGTGCGGTCGAGGACCCGGCGGTAGGTCTTGAAGGCGCTGCGCATGCGGCGGCAGGCGACCCGCATCTGGTGGACGGCGTCGGGCAGGTCGCGCCGGACGGCGGGGTCGAGCGCGACGAGGGCGTCGGCCTGTTCGCGCACGTAGGCGAGGACGGCGGCGCCGGCGGTCCCTGACTTCCCGGGGGCGGGGGCCGGTTCGGGTGCGGAGCCCGTCTCGGCGAGGGCGCGGGCGAGCTTGGACGGGGAGGCGGAGGGGTGGATGCCGGCCTTGCCCAGGCGTCTGCCGACGGCGTCGAGGAAGGCGGGGTCGTCGATGCCGTCGGCGAGCTCCACCTCGATCTCGGTCCAGGTGGCGGCCGGGCCCGCGGGCAGCCGTTCGGCGTGGACGGTGTCGACGGAGAGTTCGGCGAGGAGGGTGCCGTCGGCGGCGCGCAGGTGGCGGACGTCGCGCGCGGAGCGGAGGCGGACGACGGGGACGACGGTGCCGCCGCGGACCCGGGAACGCAGGAGCCCCGCCAGCTCACCCGGAAGGGTGTCGGTCAGCGGGGCCCTGATCTCGTCGCGGACTCCGGCGGCGACGGGGAACTTCACGTGCCAGCCGGCGTCGCCGCCGCCGGTGCGGCGGCGGAGGGTGAGCGCGTCGGCGGCCAGCCTGAGGTCGGGGGTGTCGTAGTAGACGGCGTCCAGTTCCACGACGCCCCGGTCGGCGACCTCGGCGACCCCGCGGACCTTGGTCAGGTCCGGTACCGGAGTCTCCCCGGTGGCTTCGTACTTCCGCTCGATCTCGCGCTTCGTCTCGGCCATACCTCGAATCTAACCGCCGTCAGGCCGTCATCGGGCGTTGTACGCGAATGGACTGGAGGAGGCCGATCGCCACCCACACGGCGAACATGGACGAGCCGCCGTAGGAGACGAAGGGCAGCGGCAGTCCGGCGACGGGCATGATGCCGAGGGTCATGCCGATGTTCTCGAAGGACTGGAAGGCGAACCAGGCGATGATGCCGGCGGCGACGACCGTGCCGTAGAGCTCGGTGGTCTCGCGGGCGATCCGGCAGGCGCGCCAGAGGATGACGCCGAGGAGGACGAGGATCAGGCCGGCGCCGACGAAGCCCAGCTCCTCCCCCGCGACCGTGAAGACGAAGTCGGTCTGCTGTTCGGGGACGAACTGGCCGGTGGTCTGGGAGCCCTTGAAGAGCCCGGAGCCGAGGAGGCCGCCGGAGCCGATGGCGATGCGGGCCTGGTTGGTGTTGTAGCCGACGCCGGCGGGGTCGAGGTCGGGGTTGGCGAAGGCCGCGAACCGGTTGATCTGGTACTCGTCGAGCATGCCGAGCGCGGTGACGAGGACCGCGCCGAGGACACCCGCGCCGATGAGGCCGAGGACCCACCGGTTGGAGGCGCCGGAGGCGAGCAGGACGCCGAGCACGATGACGGCCATGACCATGACCGAGCCGAGGTCGGGCATCAGCATGACGATGCCCATGGGGAGGGCGGCCAGGGCGAGGGCCTTGGCCACCGTGCGGTGGTCGGGATGGAGCTGGTCGCCGGCGTCGACCTTGGCGGCCAGCAGCATCGCCATCACCAGGATGATCGTGATCTTCACGAACTCGCTGGGCTGGAGGGAGAAACCACCGCCGATCACGATCCACGCGTGGGCGCCGTTGATGGTGGCGCCGAGCGGGGTGAGGACGGCGAGGATCAGCACGATCGAGAGGCCGTAGAGGATCGGCACCGCGCCGCGCAGGGTGCGGTGGCCGAGCCAGATCGTGCCGATCATCAGCGCGAGGCCGATGCCGGTGTTGAGCACGTGCCGGAAGAGGAAGTAGTACGGGTCGCCGTTGTTGAGCTCGGTGCGGCCGCGGGTGGCGGACCAGACGAGCAGGGCGCCGATGCCGGAGAGCGCGATCGCCGACAGCAGGATCGGCCAGTCGAGCCGGCGGACCACCGAGTCGCGGGCGGCCAGTTTGGCGAGGGTGCCGCGCTCGGGGGCGTACCGGGAGACGGAGAAGCCGTGGGGTGCGGTCATGGGCTCAGTCCCTCGTCCGGCCGGCGGGCGGGCCCGCGAGTGCCTGGTCGTCGTCGTCCGGCTTCCCGGCCGGGGTGGCGCCGTCCTGCTTCGCGGGCGCGTCGGGGTCGACCTTCTGGGCCTCGGGGTCGTAGGGCGCGATCTTCGGGGCGTCGATGGAGCCGTCGGCCTCGATCTTCGGCAGGTTCTTCTGCGGCTGCGGCAGCAGGGCCCGCTTGAGGTCCTGGTTGCCGGCGTCGTCGAGCCCGTAGAGCGCGTCGTAGATGTTGCGCACGGCGGGGCCGGAGGCTCCGGAGCCGGTACCACCCTGGGAGATCGTCATGACGATCGCGTAGTCCTTGGTGTACGTGGCGAACCACGAGGTCGTCTGCTTGCCGTAGACCTCGGCCGTACCCGTCTTGGCGTGCATCGGGATCTTGTCCTGGGGCCAGCCGCCGAAGCGCCAGGCGGCGGTACCGCGGGTGGCGACACCCGCGAGCGCCTCCTCTATCAACGCCTGCGTCTTGGCGTCCATGGGGAGCTTGCCGTGGGACTTGGGCTTGATCTCGGTGACGTCCTTGCCGTCGGGGCTGACGACGGCCTTGCCGACGGTCGGGTTCCACAGGGTGCCGCCGTTGGCGATGGCGGCGTAGATGGTGGCCATCTGGATGGGGGTGACGAGGGTGTCGCCCTGCCCGATGGAGTAGTTGACGGAGTCACCGGCGCGCATGAGGTTGCCTTCGAGGCAGTTCTCGTAGGAGAGCTGCTGCACGTAGGTGCCGCCGCGCTTGCCGATCTTGCACCAGTAGTCCTTGTTGGCCGCCCAGAAGTCCTGCTTCCACTTCCGGTCGGGGACGCGGCCGGTGACCTCGTTGGGGAGGTCGATGCCGGTCTCGGCGCCGAGGCCGAACTGGTGGGCCGTCTTGTAGAACCAGTCCTTGGCGTCCTTCTTCGGCTTCATGCCGCCGTCGTTCAGCCACTGCTGGTGGGAGAGCGCGTAGTAGACGGTGTCGCAGGAGACCTCGAGTGCCTGGCCGAGGGTGATGGAGCCGTGGCCCTGGGACTCGAAGTTCTTGAAGACCTGCCCGCCGATGGCGTACGAGGAGGGGCAGGGGTAGCGCCCGTTGAACTCGTAGCCGGCGTTGACGGCGGCGGTCGTCGGGATGACCTTGAAGATCGAGCCGGGGGCCGCCTGGCCCTGGATGGCCCGGTTGAGCAGCGGGAAGTTGGAGTCCTTGCCGGTGAGGGCCGCGTAGTCCTTGGCGGAGATGCCGCCGACCCAGGCGTTGGGGTCGTAGTCGGGCTGCGAGGCCATGGCGACGATCCGGCCGGTCTTCGTCTCCATGACGACGACGGCGCCGGCGTCGGCCTTGTAGTTCTCGCTGGTGTTCTTGTCGTACGTCTTGCGGGCCTCGACCATCGCGTTGTACAGCTCCCACTCGGCGACCGCCTGCACGCGGGCGTCGATGGAGGTGACGACGTTGGAGCCGGGGACCGCGGGGTCGCTCTTGGCCTGGCCGATGACGCGGCCGAGGTTGTCGACCTCGTAGCGGGTCACGCCGGCCTTGCCGCGCAGTTCCTTGTCGTAGGTGCGCTCCAGTCCGGAGCGGCCGACCTGGTCGGAGCGGAGGAACGGCGAGTCGCTGTCCTTGGCCTTCTCGATCTCGGCGTCGGTGACGGGCGAGAGGTAGCCGAGGACCTGCGAGGTGCGGGACTTGCCGGGGGCCGGGTAGCGGCGGACGGCGGTGGGTTCGGCGGTGATCCCGGGGAAGTCCTCGGCGCGCTCGCGGATCTGCAGGGCCTGCTGGGTGGTGGCCTCGTCGGTGACCGGGATCGGCTGGTAGGGCGAACCGTTCCAGCAGGGCTTGGGGGTCTCGGAGTCGCAGAGCCGGATCTTGTTGATGACGTCGTCGGGCCGCATGTCGAGGACGCCGGCGAGCCGGGTCAGGACGGCCCTGCCCCGGTCCTTCATCTTCATCAGCTCGGTGCGGGACGCGGAGACCACGAGGCGGGTCTCGTTGTCGGCGAGCGGGACGCCGCGGGCGTCGAGGAGCGAGCCGCGGACGGCCGGCTGGACGACCTGCTGGACGTGGTTGTTCTTCGCCTCGTCGGTGTACTCCTTGCCGTTGCGGATCTGGAGGTACCAGAGACGGCCCCCCAGGGTCAGCAGCAGCGAGAAGACGAGGATCTGGATGACGACGAGCCGGATCTGGACCCGCGGGGTCCGCCCGGTCTCGGGGATGTTGCTCATACCGCCGGTGCCCCCTCGGTCACAGTCGCTTGACTCCCTTGATGCGTCCGGCCCGTGAGGCGCGGCTCCGGGCGGCCTTCACGCGCAGGCCGCCGCGCTGGTTGCCGATCCGCAGGCCGGTGCCGGAGGAGAGCCAGCCCGACGCGACGTCGGCGCCGTTGCCCCCGCCGGCGTCGGCCAGGGGATCGTTCTCGGCCCGCCGGGCCAGGGCCATGATGAGCGGCACCGTGAACGGCGCGAGGAGCAGGTCGTACACGGCCGCGGTGAACAGCAGGAAGCCGAGGCCGACGTGGCGGGCGGCGGTGTCGCCGACGAGGGCGCCGACGCCCGCGTAGAGCAGGGTGGATCCGACGGCCGCGGCGACGACGACGGCCATCGGGCCGGCCGCCGAGGTCAGCCGTCCGTTGTCGGGGCGGGCGAGGCCGACCAGGTAGCCGATGACGCAGAGCACCAGGGCGTAGCGCCCGGCGGCGTGGTCGGCGGGCGGCGCCAGGTCGGCGAGCAGGCCCGCGGTGAAGCCGACGAGGGAGCCGCTGACCGGGCCGTAGACCAGGGCGAGGCCGACGACGGTGAGCAGGACGAGGTCGGGGACCGCGCCGGGGAGCTGGAGGCGGGCCAGGACGGAGACCTGGACGACGAGGGCGACCACGATCAGGGTCGCGGAGAGGAGGATGCGGTTGAACTTCACGGTGTCGCGTCCCCCTGGTCCTGCGGTGCCTGCTGGTTCGTGTCCGGCTTCGTGCCCTGCCGGGTGCCGTCGGCGGCCTGCTGGCCGTCCGGTGGTGGCGGTGTGACCGTGACGGTGACGGTCGGCGCCGGCTTGGGCTTCTGCGGCAGGACCATGTCGCGCGGGTCCGAGCGGGGTGCCTGGACGACGACGCCGACGATGTCGAGCTTGGTGAAGCCGACGTACGGGCGGACGTAGATGTTGCGGGTCAGTCCGCCGCCGGCCGGGTCGACGCGGACGACCTCGCCCACCGGCACGCCGGGTACGAAGGGCTTGTCGGCGCGCGAGCCGAAGGTGACGAGCCGGTCCCCGGGCTTGACCTTGGCCTTGCCGTTGAGGAGCTGGACCAGGAGCGGGCTGTCGCCCTGGCCGGTGGCGAAGCCGAGTTCGTCGGACTTCTCCATGCGGGTGCCGACGGTGAAGTCGGGGTCGTTGGCGAGGAGGACCGTGGAGGTGGAGGGGCCGACGGTGGTCACGCGGCCGACGAGCCCGGAGCCGTTGAGCACGGTCATGTCGCGCGTGATGCCGTCGCGGGCGCCGACGTCGATGGTGACGGTCCAGGAGAAGCCCTGGGCCGCTCCTATGGCGATGACCTGGGCGCCCTTGATGCCGTACTGGCCGGCGCCGGCGGTCTTGAGCATGGTGTCGAGTTCGCGCAGCCGGTTGCGGTTGCGGTCGTCGCTGCCCAGCTCGGCCTTGAGCTCGGCGTTCTCCTTCTCCAGGGCGGCGATCCGGGTGTGCCGCTCCCCGGAGTCCCGGACCGCGCCTATGGCGTTGCCGATCGGATCGACGGCCGCCGCCACGCCGTTCTCGACGGGCCCGAAGACCGCTGCCGCGGCCTGCCGGGCACCGTCGACGGGTGACTCCTGGCCACCGCGGATGTCCACCGTGATCAGTGCGAACGCGATGGCGATCAGCAGCACCAGGAGCAGCCGGCTCTCTCGTGTGTCCCTCACGTGCGGCGGCCGTGCCTTTCCTCGTGGTTCGGTTGTTCGGCTGTGCGGTCGTTCTCTGGTGGGGCGGTACGCGTGCCGGGGCGGTGCCGCGCCTAGCGGCGCGGCTGGGCGTCCAGGACCTGCTGGAGGGCCTCGAACTCCTCCACGCACTTGCCGGAGCCGAGGGCCACCGAGTCCAGCGGGTCCTCGGCGATGTGGATCGGCATGCCCGTCTCGCGGCGGAGCCGCTCGTCGAGGCCGCGCAGCAGGGCGCCTCCACCGGTGAGAACGATGCCGCGGTCCATGACGTCACCGGAGAGCTCGGGCGGGCACTTGTCGAGGGTGGTCTTCACCGCGTCGACGATGGCGTTGACCGGCTCCTCGATGGCCTTGCGGACCTCGGCGGCGGAGATGACCACGGTCTTGGGGAGGCCGGAGACGAGGTCGCGGCCGCGGATCTCGGTGTGCTCGTCCTTGTCGAGGTCGTAGGCCGAACCGATGGTGATCTTGATCTGCTCGGCGGTCCGCTCACCGAGGAGGAGCGAGTACTCCTTCTTGATGTGCTGGATGATCGCGTTGTCCAGCTCGTCGCCGGCGACCCGGATCGACTGTGCCGTGACGATTCCGCCGAGGGAGATGACGGCCACCTCGGTGGTGCCGCCGCCGATGTCGACGACCATGTTGCCGGTGGCCTCGTGGACGGGGAGGCCGGAGCCGATGGCGGCCGCCATGGGCTCCTCGATGATGTGCACCTGGCGGGCGCCGGCCTGGGTCGACGCCTCGATGACGGCGCGGCGCTCCACTCCGGTGATGCCGGAGGGCACGCAGACGACGACGCGGGGACGGGCCAGGTAGCGGCGCTTGTGGATCTTGAGGATGAAGTAGCGGAGCATCCGCTCGGTGATCTCGAAGTCGGCGATCACGCCGTCCTTGAGCGGGCGGACCGCGACGATGTTGCCGGGCGTCCGCCCGATCATCTTCTTCGCCTCGGCGCCGACCGCGAGGATGCCGCCGGTGTTGGTGTTGATCGCGACGACGGACGGCTCGTTCAGAACGATGCCTCGACCCCTGACGTACACCAGCGTGTTGGCGGTCCCGAGGTCGACAGCCATGTCACGGCCGATGAACGACATTGAGTTCCCCTTGATTTCCCATGGCTGAGAGTGGTGCGGCGATGGAGTTTTCCATCGTAGTGCCGCCCGCGTGAAGAGCGCGCGGTGGTCCACCTCTGTACAGGTGACGGCAGGACGCGGCGATCCGTTCCCGGGATTGGTGTTCATATGCCTGGGGGCGGCCGAATTCCTTCGGTCGCCCCACAGAGTTGTGCCGATCGGCTGACAAGGGGTCAGCCTCGGCGCGTCGGATCAGACGAGGCCCGGGAAGAAGATCTTCAGCTCGCGGAGCGCCGACTCCTCCGAGTCGGAGGCGTGGATCAGGTTCTCACGGACGATCGTGCCGAAGTCGCCCCGGATGGAGCCGGGCGCGGCGGCGATCGGGTCGGTCGGGCCGGCGAGCTGCCGGACGCCCTCGATGACCCGCTCGCCCTCGACGACGAGCGCGACGACGGGGCCGGAGGACATGAAGCCCATCAGCGGCTCGTAGAAGGGCTTGCCCTTGTGCTCGCCGTAGTGCTGCTCCAGCGTCTCCTGGTCCAGCTCGCGCAGTTCCAGGGCCGCCAGGGTCCAGCCGGCCTTGCGCTCGATACGGCCGATGATCTCGCCGATCAGGCCACGGCGGACGGCGTCGGGCTTGAGCAGGACGAGCGTGCGCTGGCTCACGGGGGAACTCCTTCGGAAAAGCGGTGTGCGGGACCTCCGAGGCTACAGGTCCCGCACGTGCCCCGATTACGCAGCGTCAGGCCCTGCCGAGCCCTGGGCGGCCTCGGCGGCGGCCCAGCGGGCCTTCACTTCGTCGATCCGCCGTCCGTAGTGCACCGAGGCCCACCACAGGCCGGCGAAGACCGCGCCGAGGAAGAACATGGTCGGGACGACGAAGCCGCTGAGGACCAGGCCGATCTGCAGGGCCCAGCCCAGCTGGATGCCGCCGGGCCGGGTGACCATGCCGCACAGCAGCACGGAGAAGAGCATCGCGAGGCCGCAGACCCACCACACGGTGGACAGGGCGAGGCTGTCGTCCTTCATCGCGACGAGACCGGCGAAGCCGATGACGAAGAACTCGCCGATGAGCGTCGAGGAACAGAGCGTGCGCATCGGACTCAGCCCCTCCGGAGCAGCAGGCGGGCGTCGCCGACCGTGAAGATCGAACCGGTGACGAGGACGCCCGCGCCGCCGTACTCGGCCTCTTCCTCCGCCAGGGTGATGGCGGCCTCGATGGCGTCGTCCAGCCGCGGTTCGACGACCACCCGGTCCTCGCCGAAGACCTCGACGGCGACCGCGGCGAGCGCGTCCACGTCGGTGGCCCTCGGGGTGGAGTTGGCCGTGATCACGACCTCGGCGAAGATCGGCTCGAAGGCTTCGAGAAGGCCCCGGGCGTCCTTGTCGCCGCTCGTGGAGACCACGCCGATGAGCCGCGAGAAGCCGAACGCCTCGCTGATGCCCTCCGCGGTGGCGCGGGCGCCGTGCGGGTTGTGCGCGGCGTCCAGGATCACCGTCGGGGAGGAGCGGACGATCTCCAGGCGGCCGGGCGAGGACACCTGGGCGAAGGCCCGGCGGACCGTGTCCACGTCCAGCGTCCGGGCGTGCTCGGCGCCGATCCCGAAGAACGCCTCGACCGCGGCGAGCGCCACGGCGGCGTTGTGCGCCTGGTAGGCGCCGTGCAGGGGCAGGAAGAGGTTGTCGTACTCGCCGCCCAGGCCGCGCAGGGTGAGGAGCTGGCCGCCGACCGCGACCTCGCGGGAGACGATGCCGAACTCCATGCCCTCGCGGGCCACGGTCGCGTCGGCCTCGACGGCCTTCTTCAGGAGGACCTGGGCCGCGTCGACCGGCTGCTGGGCCAGGATCACGGTGGCGTCCTGCTTGATGATGCCGGACTTCTCGCCGGCGATCTCGCCGGTGGTCCCGCCGAGCCGGTCGGTGTGGTCCAGGTCGATGGGGGTGACGACGGCGACGGAGCCGTCCAGGACGTTCGTCGCGTCCCAGGTGCCGCCCATGCCGACCTCGACGACGGCCACGTCGACCGGGGCGTCCGCGAAGGCCGCGTACGCCATGCCGGTGAGGACCTCGAAGAAGGAGAGGCGGTACTCCTCGCGGGCGTCGACCAGCTCCACGTACGGCTTGATGTCCTGGTACGTCTCGATGAACCGCTCGGCGGAGATCGGGGCGCCGTCCAGGCTGATCCGCTCGGTGATGGTCTGCACGTGCGGCGAGGTGTACCGCCCGGTGCGCAGCTCGAAGGCGCCGAGCAGGGCCTCGATCATGCGGGCCGTCGACGTCTTGCCGTTGGTGCCGGTGATGTGGATCGAGGGGTACGCGCGCTGCGGCTCGCCGAGGACGTCCATCAGGGCCGCGATCCGCTTGACCGAGGGCTCCAGCTTCGTCTCGCCCCAGCGGGTGGACAGCTCCGTCTCGACCTCGCGGAGCGCCTTGTCGAGCTCGGGGTCCTCGGGACGGGCGGGCACGGGGTCGCCCTGGGGCGGGCCGCCCTGCGTCCGCAGCGTGCGGCTGCCGGCCTCGATCACCGCCAGGTCGGGGTCGCGGTCTGTCTCGTTGTCGACGATGTCGTCGAACCGGTCATTCGGGTCCCTCGGCTCACTCACGGACCCCAGTCTACGGAGCGGTGCCGACAGGACCGTGGACCCACCCCTTTCGGGACGTTCGCCCCGCCGTCCGCCGGAGCCGCGGGGCAAACTCGGCGATCATGGACATCGGATCGGCCCGGGTACGGCCCACACGCTCCTGGACGCACCCGTCCGGATCACGGGGCGGAGGAGGGAGTCGGACGCCGCGAGCCCGGCATGACCGGCGGGACGCCCCCTGGGCCTTCTCTTCCGGATCTTGCCTGACCCGTGCCGGCCTGACCGGCAAGATCCGAAAGAGACGACCTAGCGGTCCAGGCCGGTCGGGAGCAGGGCCGTCACGGCGTAGGCGCCGCGCTCGCGGCGGGCGGTGAGCGTGCCGCCCATGCTGGTGACGCGCTCCTCCATGGAGAGCAGTCCGGTGCCGGTCGAGACGGGGGCGGGGTCGGGCGGGGTCGCGGGCAGCGCGTTGCGCACCTCGACGCGCAGGTCGCGGCCCTCGACCGTGATGGCGACGGTGACGGGCAGGCCGGGCGCGTGCTTGGCCGCGTTGGTCAGGCACTCCCGCACGACGCGGTGGACGGCGGCCTGGCGGAGCGGTGACAGCGCCTTGGCCTCCTCGGCGACGGTGAGGGTGACGGCGCCGCCCATCCGCCCGCTCTCCGCGGCGAGGGCGGTGAGCCCTTCGAGGCCGGGGGTGGCGGCGTCCCGGTCGGCGCGGCGCACGAGGGTCTCGTTGAGCATGAGGTGGGCGCGCCGGGCGGTGTCCGCGAGTTCCTCGAAGTCCTTCTGGTACGTCTCGCCGCGGGAGCGCACGGAGAGCACCTCGGCCCGGACGGCGAGGACGGTGAGTTCGCGGCCGACGAGGTCGTGGACGTCCCGGCCGACGGAGATCCGCTCCTCCTGGACTGCCTGCCGGGCGGCGGCGTCGCGCCGCTGGACCTCCAGGGCGCGGACGAGGTCCTGCCGGTAGGCGGCGATGCCGACGCCGGCCGCGAGGACGCCGATGGGGACGACCAGGCTGAGGAAGTCGCTGAGGGTGTCTCCGTGCCGGGCGGGCCAGCCGGGCGTGAGGAAGAGGGCGTACGCCACGCCGGCGTAGAGCAGGGTCGCGGCGGTGGCGGCGCGGCGGCCGCGGAACCGGCCGATCGAGTAGAGCGCGAACTGGATCATGGTCAGTTCGTGCAGCCATCCCATGAGGGCGAGTGCCACGGCGTACGGCACCCAGGGCAGCCGGCGGCGGAGCACGAGCGTGGCCGCGCCGGCCGCGAGGACCAGGGTGGCGGTGACGCCGGTGAGGGAGTTGTCCTCGCGGGCCAGCCCGGGGACGTCCAGGACCATCAGGCCGAAGGCGCTGAGGGCGGCCACGACGTCGAGGGCGCGGGGCGATACGGCCCACCGGTCCACGCAGCGGCGGAGCGCGGGGACGGTGGGGAGGCGGAGCATGCCCTCCATCATCCAGGGTCTTTCGGCCCGGCGCCGTGGACCTGAAGTCCCGTCCGGTGTGAGGTCGGGCACTTCACCCCTTTCGGGGCAGTCCGGGCATACGGCAGAGGGGCCCGGGACCGTGGAACGGTCCCGGGCCCCTCACGCCGTGCGGATCAGGCCTGCGGCAGGCTCGCCAGCTGGTTCTGGATCCGGGCGATGTCCTCGTCCGCCTTGGCGAGGCGGGTGCGGATCTTGTCGACCACGTTGTCCGGGGCCTTCGCGAGGAACGCCTCGTTGCCGAGCTTGCCGTTCGCCTGGGCCTTCTCCTTCTCGGCGGCGGCGAGGTCCTTCGCGAGGCGCTTGCGCTCCGCGGCGACGTCGATCGTGCCCGACAGGTCGAGCGCGACCGTCGCGCCGCCGATCGGCAGGGAGGCGGTGGCGGAGAAGCCCTCGCCCTCCGGCTGGAGGCGCAGGATCTGGCGGATGGCGGCCTCATGCGCGACGAGCGGGGTGCCGTCGAGGGAGAGGCGGGCGGGCACCTTCTGGGCGTCCTGCAGGCCCTGCTCCTTGCGGAAGCGGCGGACCTCGGTGATGGCCCGCTGGACCAGCGCGATCTGCTGCTCGGCGGCCTCGTCGCGGAAGCCGCTGTCCTTCGGCCAGTCGGCGATCACGACGGACTCGCCGCCGGTCAGCGTGGTCCAGAGCGTCTCGGTGACGAACGGGACCACCGGGTGCAGCAGGCGCAGCATGACGTCGAGGACCTCGCCGAGGACGCGGCCCGAGACCCGGGCGCCCTCGCCGCCGGCGAAGAACGTCGTCTTCGACAGCTCGACGTACCAGTCGAAGACCTCGTCCCACGCGAAGTGGTAGAGGGAGTCCGACAGCTTCGAGAACTGGTAGTCGTCGTAGAAGGCGTCGACGTCGGCGACCGTCTTGTTGAGCCGGGACAGGATCCAGCGGTCGGTCGCCGACATCTCCGAGGCGTCCGGCAGCGGGCCCTCGACCGTCGCGCCGTTCATCAGCGCGAAGCGGGTGGCGTTCCAGATCTTGTTGGCGAACTTGCTGGACGCCTGGACCCAGTCCTCGCCGATCGGGACGTCGACGCCCGGGTTCGCGCCGCGGGCCAGGGTGAACCGGACCGCGTCGGAACCGTAGGTGTCCATCCAGTCCAGCGGGTTGACCACGTTGCCGAAGGACTTCGACATCTTCTTGCCGTTCTGGTCACGGACCATGCCGTGCAGGGCGATGGTGTGGAACGGCGGGGTGCCGTCCATCGCGTACAGACCGAACATCATCATCCGGGCGACCCAGAAGAAGAGGATGTCGTAGCCGGTGACCAGGACGGAGTTCGGGTAGAACTTCGCGAGGCTGTCGGTCCGTTCGGGCCAGCCGAGCGTGGAGAACGGCCACAGGCCGGAGGAGAACCAGGTGTCCAGGACGTCCGTGTCCTGGTGCCAGCCCTCGCCCGTCGGCGGCTGCTCGTCCGGTCCGACGCAGACGACCTCGCCGTCGGGGCCGTACCAGACGGGGATGCGGTGGCCCCACCACAGCTGGCGCGAGATGCACCAGTCGTGGAGGTTGTCGACCCAGTCGAAGTACCGCTTCTCCATCTCCTGCGGGTGGATCGCGACCTTGCCGTCGCGGACCGCGTCGCCGGCGGCCTGCGCGAGCGGGCCGACCTTGACCCACCACTGCATCGACAGGCGCGGCTCGATGGTGGTCTTGCAGCGCGAGCAGTGGCCGACGGAGTGGACGTACGGACGCTTCTCGGCGACGATCCGGCCCTCGGCGCGCAGCGCGGCGACGATGGCGGAGCGCGCCTCCAGGCGGTCCAGGCCCTGGAAGGGGCCGTGGACGGTGATGACCGCGCGCTCGTCCATGACGGCGAGGTTCGGCAGGCCGTGGCGCTGGCCGATCTCGAAGTCGTTGGGGTCGTGCGCCGGGGTCACCTTGACGGCGCCGGTGCCGAACTCGGGGTCGACGTGGGTGTCGGCGACGACCGGGATGGTGCGGTCGGTCAGCGGCAGCTTGATCTGCGTGCCGACGAGGTGCTTGTACCGCTCGTCGTCGGGGTGGACGGCGACGGCCGTGTCGCCGAGCATCGTCTCGGCGCGGGTGGTGGCGACGACCAGCGAGTCGTCGCCCTCGCCGTACCGGATGGAGACGAGCTCGCCCTCGTCGTCCTGGTACTCGACCTCGATGTCGGAGATCGCGGTCAGACAGCGCGGGCACCAGTTGATGATGCGCTCGGCACGGTAGATCAGCTCGTCGTCGTAGAGCTTCTTGAAGATGGTCTGGACGGCCTGGGACAGGCCCTCGTCCATGGTGAAGCGCTCGCGGGACCAGGCGACGCCGTCGCCCAGGCGCTTCATCTGGCCCGAGATCTGGCCGCCCGACTCGGCCTTCCACTGCCAGACGCGCTCGACGAACGCCTCACGGCCCAGGTCGTGGCGGGACTTGCCCTCCTTGGCGAGCTCGCGCTCGACGACGTTCTGGGTGGCGATGCCGGCGTGGTCCATGCCGGGCTGCCACAGCGTCTCGAAGCCCTGCATGCGCTTGCGGCGGGTGAGGGCGTCGATCAGCGTGTGCTCGAAGGCGTGGCCCAGGTGGAGCGAGCCGGTGACGTTCGGCGGCGGGATGACGATCGTGTACGGCGGCTTCTCGCTGTTCTCGTCCGCCTCGAAGTACCCACGCTCTACCCAGCGCTGGTACAGCGGCCCCTCTACCTCGGCCGGCGCGTACTGGGTCGGCAGTTCGGTCGTGGGCGCTGTCTGCTGCTGAGTTTTCTCGGTCACGGGCCCAGTTTAGGGGTGTCTTCGCCTTGTCCTGAAACGCTTTGGTTCGGTAACGGTGTGGCCCCCGCCGCACTTCCCCCTCGCCGGTTCCGCCAGGATGTTCGGTAGGCATAAACATCCTGTGAGGGGAACCTGTCGATGAGCTACAACCAGCCGGGCCCGTACGGCGGCCAGCCGCCCCAGCAGCCCGGTCCCTACGGCCAGCCGGGCCCCTACGGCCAGCAGCCGCAGCAGCCCGGCCCGTACGGCCAGCCGCAGGCTCCCCAGCCGGGTTACGGGTACCCCCAGCAGGCTCCGCAGGGCGTCCCGCCACAGCAGCCGCCGTACGGCTACCCGCAGCAGCCTGGCCCGTACGGCCAGCAGCCGCCCTACGGCGCCCCCCAGGGCCCCGGCGGCTACGTGCCCCACCCCCCGGCCCCCAAGAAGTCCAAGGCCGGCTGGATCATCGGCGCGGTCGCGGTCGTCGCGGCCATCGGCGTCGGCGCGTACTTCGTGATCGGCGGGGGCGGCGGCGCGTCGGTCGCCGACGACGGCCCGCACAAGCTCATCACTCCCGAGACGGTGCTGACCGAGTACAAGAAGGCCCCGGACAAGGGCGGCTCCTCCGGCAAGAACTCCCTGAAGGAGGCCGAGGAGAAGGGCGTCAAGAACGCCAAGGAGGTCAAGGCCAATTACCAGGTGGAGAACAAGGCCAACCCGCTCGCCAGCAAGATGATCTCGTTCAACGGCCTCTACGGTGAGATCGACGACCCGGAGAAGGTCGTCGACCTCATCTTCGCCAACGCCAAGACGGAGGCCGAGAAGGACTCCGGCTCCGGCGACGAGCCGCAGCTCGTCGGCAGCCCGCAGGCGTACGAGCCGGCCGACCTCGACGGCGCCGTGCTGAAGTGCCAGCAGGCCAAGACGAAGGCCGACCCGTCCAACGGCGCGCCCTCGTTCACCATCAACATGTGCGTGTGGGCCGACCACAGCACCGTCGGCTTGGTCGTCCCGGCCGACATGGCCGCCCTGATGACGGGCAAGGCCGGTTCGGCCGAGGAGGCCGCCGCGCTGACGGCCAAGCTCCGCAAGGAGGTCCGCGTCAAGGCCTGATCTCGGGCCCGCACGCGGAAGGGGCGCCCCGCCGGCTGGTGGGGCGCCCCTTCGTCGTGTCCGTACGGGTCAGGCGGACTTCTCGTGCCTGCCGTCGTTCTTGACGATCCGCGGGACCAGCGTCGGGTTGACGTTGTCGCGGACGACGTCGGCCGTGATGACGACGCGGGCCACGTCCTTGCGGGACGGGACCTCGTACATCACCGACTGGAGGACCTCCTCCATGATGGCGCGCAGACCGCGCGCGCCGGTGCCGCGGAGGATCGCCTGGTCGGCGATGGCCTCCAGGGCCGGGCGGTCGAAGTCCAGCTCCACGCCGTCGAGTTCGAAGAGGCGCTGGTACTGCTTGACGAGCGCGTTGCGCGGCTCGACGAGGATCTGCAGGAGCGCCTCGCGGTCCAGGTTGTGGACCGAGGTGAGGACGGGGAGACGGCCGATGAACTCCGGGATCATCCCGAACTTCACCAGGTCCTCCGGCATGACCTCCTGGAACTGGTCACTCGCCTCGATCTCGCGCTTGGAGCGGATGGTCGCCCCGAAGCCGATGCCCTTGGCACCCGCCCGCGACTCGATGATCTTCTCCAGGCCGGCGAAGGCGCCGCCCACGATGAAGAGCACGTTCGTCGTGTCGATCTGGATGAACTCCTGGTGCGGGTGCTTCCGGCCGCCCTGCGGCGGGACGGAGGCGGTGGTGCCCTCCAGGATCTTCAGCAGGGCCTGCTGCACGCCCTCGCCGGAGACGTCACGCGTGATCGACGGGTTTTCGCTCTTACGGGCGACCTTGTCGATCTCGTCGATGTAGATGATCCCGGTCTCGGCCTTCTTGACGTCGTAGTCGGCCGCCTGGATCAGCTTGAGCAGGATGTTCTCGACGTCCTCGCCGACGTAGCCGGCCTCCGTCAGCGCCGTCGCGTCGGCGATGGCGAACGGGACGTTGAGCATCCGGGCCAGGGTCTGCGCCAGCAGCGTCTTCCCGGAGCCCGTGGGGCCGAGCAGCAGAATGTTGGACTTCGCCAGCTCGATGGCGTCGTCCCGGCCCTGCGCGCCGCCGTTCTCGCCGGCCTGGACGCGCTTGTAGTGGTTGTACACCGCGACCGAGAGGGCCTTCTTCGCGGGCTCCTGCCCGACGACGTACCCCTCGAGGAACTCGTAGATCTCGCGGGGCTTGGGGAGTTCCTCCCACCGCACCTCGCTCGTCTCCGCGAGTTCTTCCTCGATGATCTCGTTGCAGAGGTCGATGCACTCGTCGCAGATGTACACACCGGGTCCCGCGATGAGCTTCTTCACCTGCTTCTGGCTCTTTCCGCAGAACGAGCACTTGAGCAGATCGCCGCCATCACCGATGCGTGCCACGAGGTGCTTCCCCTTCGCCTGGGAGTGCTTGGTTCAGCGACTCCTGGTGCCTCATATTCGACGGTACCTTGCCGGGCCCCTCGTTCGGGCCCCCCTTGGCACGGTTCACATGGTCGCGATTCGGCCACGTGCACCGTGCCAGGGGAAGGTCGGGCGTCAGTGTGCCGCGGAGGCGGTGCTCTTGCGGGTCGAGACGATCTGGTCCACCAGGCCGTACGCGAGGGCGTCCTCGGCGGTCAGGATCTTGTCACGCTCGATGTCGTCGCGGATCTTCTCGATCGGCGTCGAGGAGTGCTTGGCCAGCATCTCCTCCAGCTGGCTGCGCATGCGCAGGATCTCGTTGGCCGCGATCTCCAGGTCGGAGAGCTGCTCACGGCCGGTGCCGCCGGAGGGCTGGTGGATCAGCACACGGGCGTTCGGCAGGGCCATCCGCTTGCCGGGGGTGCCGGCGGCGAGCAGCACGGCCGCGGCGGAGGCCGCCTGGCCCATGCAGACCGTCTGGATGTCGGGCTTCACGAACTGCATCGTGTCGTAGATCGCCGTCAGCGCCGTGAAGGAGCCGCCGGGGCTGTTGATGTAGATCGAGATGTCGCGGTCCGGGTCCATGGACTCCAGGCACAGCAGCTGCGCCATGACGTCGTTGGCCGAGGCGTCGTCGATCTGCACGCCGAGGAAGATCACGCGCTCCTCGAAGAGCTTCGCGTACGGGTCGTACTCGCGGATGCCCTGCGAGGTGCGCTCGACGAAGCGCGGCACGACGTAGCGGTTGTCCATGGGCGCGCCGGTGTAGAGGCCGCTCGCGGAGAGGTTGTTAAGCATCGGGGTGTTCACCGTCCTGGTGGCGTTCGGCGGGGGGCTGGGGCTCGTGGGCGGGCTGCCGGCGCTCAGGCGCCCGTGCCGCCGCCGCCCGGAACACCCGCGGCGTGCGTGATGATGTCGTCGATGAGGCCGTACTCCTTGGCCTCCTCCGCGGTGAACCAGCGGTCGCGGTCGCCGTCGCGGATGATCGCCTCGACGGTCTGGCCGGAGTGGTGCGCGGTGATCTCGGCCATGCGCTTCTTCGTGCGGAGCAGGTACTCGGCCTGGATCTTGATGTCGGAGGCCGTGCCGCCGATGCCGGCGGAGCCCTGGTGCATCAGGATGTCGGTGTTCGGCAGCGCGAAGCGCTTGCCGGGGGTGCCGGCGGTGAGCAGGAACTGGCCCATCGAGGCCGCCATGCCCATACCGATGGTGACGACGTCGTTCGGGATGAACTGCATGGTGTCGTAGACGGCCATGCCGGCCGTCACCGAGCCGCCGGGGCTGTTGATGTAGAGGAAGATGTCCTTCTCCGGCTCGGCGGCCAGGAGGAGCATCTGGGCGGTGATCTTGTTGGCGATCTCGTCGTCGACCTGCTGGCCGAGGAAGACGATGCGCTCACCGAGGAGCCGGTTGTAGACATGGTCGCCGAGGCCGCCACCGATGGACGGCTCACCCGCGGCGTAAGGCTTCAGATTCGTCACGTATCCACCTGCTCGTCTCCGACGGCCCGGGCCGTCTCAGCGTCTCGTTCAGAGGGCACTGCCCTCGTATTCATGGACCCTAACGCGCAGGTAGGACAACGCCATCCCGGTTCCCGAACTGTTCGCTGGGAGCGCAAGGTAGTTGGGGACGTGTAACGGCGCCGCGTACGTCCACGGGCCCGTACGCACAGAGGTGCGTACGGGCCCGTGGAACGGGGTCCGCGTGAGGCGGGGGCCCTTACTTGTCCTCGGAGACCTCGGCCTCGCCGGTGACGGCCTCGACGGCCTCGGCGGCGGTCTCGACCTCGTCCTCGTCGTCGGAGAGGTCGACGACCTCGCCGTTGGTGTCGACGACCTTGGCGGCCTCGACGACGACCGCGAGGGCCTTGCCGCGGGCGACCTCGCCGACGAGCATCGGCACCTGGCCGCCCTCGGCCACGGCCTGGGCGAACTGGTCGGGGCTCATGCCGGAGGAGGCGGCACGGCGGAACAGGTGCTCGGTGAGCTCCTCGCGGGAGACGTCGAGCTTCTCCTTGTTGACGAGCTCGTCCAGGATGAACTGGGTCTTGATGCCCTTCTCGGCCTGCTCCTGGGTCTCGGCCAGGAACTCCTCCTCGGTCTTGCCCTGGATCTCCAGGTACTTCGCGAGGTCGAGGCCCATCTGGCCGAGCTGGTGGTGCTCCAGGTTGTGCTTGCGGGTGTTGATCTCGTCCTCGAGAAGCTTCTCGGGCATCGGGACCTCGACCAGCTTGAGGAGCTCGTCGAGGACGCGCTCCTGGGCCTGGGTGGCCTGGTCGAACTGCTTCATGTTCTCGAGGCGCTTGCGGCTGTCGGCCTTGAGCTCGTCGAGGGTGTCGAACTCCGACGCCAGCTGGGCGAACTCGTCGTCCAGCTCGGGGAGCTCGCGGGCGGCGACGGTGGTGACCTTGACGGTGACCTCCGCGTCCTTGCCCTCGGCGGAGCCGCCCTTCAGCTGCGAGGTGAAGGTGGCCTCGCCACCGGCCTCCAGGCCCTTGACGGCCTCGTCGATGCCGTCGAGCAGCTCGCCGGAACCGATGGTGTACGAGACACCGTCGGCGACACCGTCGGGCAGGACCTCGCCGTCGACCTTGGCCTGCAGGTCGATGGTGACGACGTCGCCGTCCTGGGCGGCGCGCTCGACCGGGGAGGTCGACGCGAAGCGCTCGCGGAGCTGCTCCACGGACTTCTCGACGTCCTCGTCGGTGACCTCGACCGCGTCGACGGTGACCTCGATGCCGGAGTAGTCCGGGATCTCGATCGCCGGGCGGATGTCGACCTCGGCGGTGAAGGCCAGCAGCTCGCCGTCCTTCAGCTCGGTGATGTCGACCTCGGGCTGGCCCAGCGGGTTGACCTCGGCCTCGTTGACGGCCTCGGTGTAGAACTTCGGGAGCGCGTCGTTGACGGCCTCCTCCAGCACGGCGCCGCGGCCGAACCGCTGGTCGATCACGCGAGCCGGGATCTTGCCCTTGCGGAAGCCCTTGACCGTGACCTGCTGGTTGATCTTCTTGTACGCCGCGTCGAGGCTGTCCTTGAGCTCCTCGAAGGGCACCTCGACAGTGAGCCGAACCCGGGTCGGGTTCAGGGTCTCCACGGCGCTCTTCACGGTTCGGTCTCCTTGTGGCTGATTCCTGGATTCCGCCGGGTCCGCGTGTGGCGGCTCCGGCGGCTCGGCCCGGTCAGAAAGACACACGGGCACGCAGCTTGCATAGTAACCGCAAGCGGGATGACGCCCACAACGTGATCAAGAACGTGCGAGGTGGGCGCGTGATCGTCATGGTCGGGGTGGCGGGATTTGAACCCACGGCCTTCCGCTCCCAAAGCGGACGCGCTACCAAGCTGCGCCACACCCCGTCGGTGCGACACGTAGGGTACATGGACGGAGACTGTGCGGCGCCCCCACTTTTCGGGGTGTGCGGAGAACGCCTCGGACCGGCTACCATGCTCCTCGTGCCGCGGTCCCGTGACCTGCGGCGCGACGCTGTGCGGGTGTAGCTCAATGGTAGAGCACTAGTCTTCCAAACTAGCTACGCGGGTTCGATTCCCGTCACCCGCTCTTCGAGAGGAAAACCCCAGGTCACCTGGGGTTTTCTTCGTTTACGGGCCTCCGCGTCCGGCCGGGCGGGCGCACGACGGGCCCCCGCCGGTGCCGGCGGGGGCCCGTCGTGGTCTCGGAAGCCCTCAGAACTTGATGGACGCGACCGTCTGCGTTATCGAGTCCAGGAAGCGCTGGATGTCGTCGGCCATGCCGGTGGAGGCGAGGAAGAAGCCGAAGAGGACGGCGACGACCGCCGGACCGGCCTTGAGGTTCCCCCCGCGGATCAGCACCACCAGGATGATTGCCAACAGCAACACCACAGACAGTGAAATGGCCACAACTGATCACACCCTCGGTCGGTCCCACGTTGCCCACCAGGGAGCCCGTGTCCCGGAACACCCCCCGCTGTCTCCATCGTGCCACCAACCCCCTTGCCCTCGCTGCCGGGTGACCAATCGTCGCGGGGACGGTCATCGCGAAGCGCGAGGATTGCCACACTGGTACGGCCGAGGGTCGGTTGCGTCACTCCGGGGGCCTATGTCCCCTATGTCGACGCCCTGTTGACGGTGGTCCGCGGACGAGTGGGCGTTCAGGCCGGCCGGGAGAGCAGGAGGAGGGCCCGGTCGTCGTTGACGTCCTTGGCGACGGCTTCGATGAGGTGCCAGGCGACGCCCTCGAAGCCCTCGGCGACGCAGCGGTCGGCCTCGCCGGTGAGGCGGTCGATGCCCTCGGCGATGTCCCGGTCGGCGGCCTCGACGAGGCCGTCGGTGAAGAGCATGAGGACGTCGCCGGGGCGCAGGGAGCCCTTGACGGGGTGGAACTCGGCGCCGTCGTAGACGCCGAGGAGCGGCCCGTCGGCGGCCTTCTCCTCCCAGCGGCCGCTGCCCGCGTGCAGCTGGAGGGCGGGGAGGTGGCCGGCGGAGAAGAGCTCGTAGTCGCCGGACTCCAGGTCCAGGACGAGGTGGATGGAGGTGGCGAAGCCCTCGTCCCAGTTCTGGCGGAGCAGGTAGCCGTTGGCGGCGGGGAGGAAGCCGTGCGGCGGGAGGGAGCCGAGGAGGCCGCCGAAGGCGCCGGAGAGCAGCAGGGAGCGGGAGGCGGCGTCCATGCCCTTGCCGGAGACGTCGGTGAGGACGACCTCCAGGGTCCGGCCGCCGTGGGTGCGGGCGGCGACGACGAAGTCGCCGGAGAAGGACTGGCCGCCGGCCGGGCGGAGCGCCATCTCGCGGTGCCAGCCCTGCGGCAGGCGCGGCAGTGCGCTCTGGACGCGGATGCGCTCGCGCAGGTCGAAGAGCATGGTGCCGCCGCGCCGCCAGGGCACCCCGACGCGGGCCCTGAACTGGGCGATGAGCAGGCCGAAGAGACCGCAGGCGGCGACGACCAGGACGGTGCCCGGGGTGACCCGGGCGGGGCCCTGGGTGTACGGGCCGAGGACGACGGACTCGACGATCAGGGCGCCGGCGGCGGTGGCGTACAGACCGAGGAGGCTGGCGGGGCGGAGCAGCAGCCCGCCGGCCACGATCGGCAGGACGAGCGCGGCCGGCGCGCACCAGATGGGGTCGAGGGTCGTGCAGTAGGCGATGACCGGGATCGTCAGGAGGAGCCCGGCGAGGGCCAGCCGGTCGGAACCGTCCCCGCGGAAGTAGTCGACACCCGTTCTGCGCAGCGCGACGCGGGCCCGGCGGGCGCGCCTGCGCATCCGGGCCGCGTACGTGTTCACTCCCGCGCGGTGTCCCATTGGCCTGGACCCTATCCACACGGTCCGACATCGCGCAGGGGTACCCCGGTGACAAGGTGCGTGAAATCGGGTCGCCCCGGGCGGACGCCGCTGGTATCGATGGCATATGACGACTGAACTGCGGGTGCTGGAGCCGGACGAGTGGGACCGCTGGTGGGAGGTCCTGGAGCTGGCGTTCGGGGGGGTACCCGAGGCGCCGGAGCAGCGGCGGCTGTGGCGCGACCTGACCGAGTTCGACCGGTTCCTCGGGGTCTGGGACGGCGACCGGTGCGTGGGGACCGCGGGCGCCTTCTCGTTCCGGGTCACGGTGCCGGGCGGGGCGTCGGTGCGGGCCGGCGGGGTGACGATGGTGAGCGTGGCGGGGACGCACCGGCGGCGCGGGATCCTGACCTCGATGATGCGGCGGCAGCTGGACGACCTGCGGGCGGCGGGCGAGCCGCTCGCGGTGCTGACGGCCTCGGAGCCGGAGATCTACGGGCGGTTCGGCTACGGCGTCGGCGCCTACGCGCTGCGGGCGTCGATCGAGACGACCCGGGTGCGGCTCTCGGTTCCGGAGGGCGCGGACGGGGTCACGCTGCGACTGGCGGGTCTGGAGGACTCCTCGCCGGCGTGCGAGGAGGTGTACGCGCGTCTCGTGCCGTCGCGGCCGGGGATGATCGCGCGGCTGCCGCACTGGGAGCGGGAGCCGCTGCTCGATCCGCCCGGGGACCGGGAGGGCGCCTCGCCGAAGCTCTGCGTGCTGGCGGAGCGGGACGGGGAGGTCGTGGGGTTCGCCCAGTACGCGATCAAGCCGGACTGGTCGTTCGCGGGGGCCGACGGCACGGTGATCGTGCACCGGCTGATGGCGCTCGACCCGGCCGCCGAGGGCGCGCTGTGGCGGTACCTGTGCTCGGTGGACCTCACGGCGCGGGTGCGGGTCCACGGCCGGCCGGTGGACGACGGCTGGCAGCACCTGGTGAGCGACCTCCGGCGCTGTCAGCCGACGCTGCGGGACGCGCTGCACGTGCGGCTCGTCGAGGTGGGCGCGGCGCTGGAGGGGCGGACCTACCAGGCGCCGGTGGACCTGGTGTTCGCGGTGGAGGACGCGTTCTGTCCGTGGAACGAGGGGCGCTGGCGGCTGACCGGGGACGCCAAGGGCGCCGTGTGCGTCCGCACCTCCGATCCGGCGGATCTCGCCCTGACGGTGCGCGAGTTGGGCGCGGCCTATCTGGGCGGCACGTCCCTGGCGTCGCTGGCCTCGGCCGGCCGGGTGCGGGAGCTGCGCGAGGGTGCGCTGGTGGAGGCGTCGGTGGCCTTCGGGTCGCCGGTGGCCCCGTGGCTGCCGCACGGGTTCTAGCCGCGCGGGTTCTCGCCGGGTGGGTTCCCGCCGGGCGGTCCGGGCGCGGTCAGCGCCGCTGGCAGGCGGGGCACCAGAAGAGGTTGCGGGCGGCGAGGTCGGCGGTGCGGATGCCGGTGGCGCAGACGAGGCAGGGCTGGTTCGCGCGGCGGTAGACGTAGACCTCGCCGCCGTGGTCGTCGACGCGGGGCGGGCGGCCCATGGCCTCGGGGGTGTGCTCGGGACGGACCGTGTCGATGCGGTTGAGCCGGACGCCTTCGCGCATCAGCGCGGCGAGGTCGGTCCAGATCGCGTCCCACTCCCCCGGCGTGAGGTCGCGGCCGGCGCGGTAGGGGTCGATGCCGTGCCGGAAGAGGACCTCGGCGCGGTAGACGTTGCCGACGCCGGCGATGACCTTCTGGTCCATCAGGAGGGCGGCGATGGTCGTCCGGGACTTCGCGACGCGGCGCCAGGCGCGGGCGGGGTCGTCGCCCTCGCGGAGCGGGTCGGGGCCGAGGCGGTCGTGTATCGCCTGCTTCTCGGCGTCCGTGAGGGAGGCGCAGGTGGTGGGGCCGCGGAGGTCGACGTAGGCGTCCTCGGCGGCGAGCCGGAGCCGGACGGTGTCGGCGGGCGGCGGGGCGGGGGCGTCGCCGAAGGCGACCTTGCCGAAGAGGCCGAGGTGGATGTGGATCCAGCCGCGCTCCCCGAAGCCGAGGAAGAGGTGCTTGCCGTGCGCCTCGGTGGTCTCCAGGACGGCGCCGTCGAGCAGGGCCGCGGAGGCGGCGAACCGGCCCTGGGGGCTGGAGACGCGCACGGACCGGCCGCCGAACCGTTCCCGGTGGTCGGCGGCCAGTCGGTGGATGGTGTGCCCCTCGGGCATCAGGCCGTGGGCTCCTGCGGGTGGTGGGCCGGGATCGGGGGAAGCTCGCCGGTGGTCTCGTACGCGGTGAGCATGTCGATCCGGCGGGTGTGACGCTCGTCACCGGAGTACGGGGTGGAGAGGAAGATCTCGACGAACTTCGTCGCCTCCTCCTGCGTGTGCATCCGGCCGCCGACGGAGATGACGTTGGCGTTGTTGTGCTCGCGGCCGAGGGCGGCGGTCTGCTCGCTCCAGGCGAGGGCGGCGCGCACCCCCTTCACCTTGTTCGCGGCGATCTGCTCGCCGTTGCCGGAGCCGCCGATGACGATGCCCAGGGCGTCCGGGTCCGCGGCCGTCTTCTCGGCGGCACGCAGGCAGAACGGCGGGTAGTCGTCGAGGGCGTCGTAGATGTGCGGACCGCAGTCGACGGGCTCGTGGCCGTGTGCGGTGAGCCACTCGACGAGGTGGTTCTTTAGTTCAAAGCCGGCGTGGTCGGAACCGATATAGACGCGCATGATGCCGAGTGTGGCACGTCAGGGCCCGGGTAGCAGGCATCGGGGTCGGGACCTTCGCCCGGCCTGGTACGGACCTTCGACTCTCGCGAGGTCGCCCGTACAACGATCCGGAATGAGGGCTTCCGATCACCCCCGCCCACAGTGTTCAATGCTCGGGCTCGCGACCCGAGCAGCCCCCACACACAAGGAAGCGTCGATGAACACGCAACCGACCCTGACGAAGGACGGCCAGGAGACCGGCACCCCCGGAACCCCGCAGTCCTCCGACGGCCTCAAGGCCGGACTCAAGAACCGCCACCTGTCGATGATCGCCATCGGCGGGGTCATCGGCGCCGGCCTCTTCGTCGGCTCCGGCTCCGGCATCGCCGCGGCCGGCCCCGCGATCCTGCTGTCGTACGCGCTCGTCGGCGCGATGGTCGTCTTCGTGATGCGGATGCTGGGCGAGATGGCCGCCGCACGGCCGTCCTCCGGATCCTTCTCCGCCTACGCGGACCAGGCGCTCGGCCGCTGGGCCGGCTTCAGCATCGGCTGGCTGTACTGGTTCTTCTGGGTGGTCGTCCTCGCCGTCGAGGCGACCGCGGGCGCCAAGATCCTGGAGAGCTGGATCCCGGCCGTCCCGCAGTGGGGCTGGGCCCTCATCGTGATGGTCGTCCTCACCGCCACCAACCTCGGCTCGGTCGCCTCCTACGGCGAGTTCGAGTTCTGGTTCGCCGGCATCAAGGTCGTCGCCATCGGCGCCTTCGTCGTCATCGGCATGCTCGCGGTCTTCGGCGTGCTGCCGGGCTCGGACAACCCGGGCGCGGGATTCGCCCACCTCACCGACAGCGGGGGCTTCTTCCCGATGGGCGCGGGCGCGATCCTCACCGGTGTGCTGATGGTCGTCTTCTCCTTCATGGGCAGCGAGATCGTCACGCTGGCCGCCGGTGAGTCCGAGAACCCGCAGAAGGCCGTCACCAAGGCCACCAACAGCGTGATCTGGCGGATCGGCGTCTTCTACCTGGGCTCGATCTTCGTCGTCCTCACGCTGCTGCCGTGGAACGACGCGTCGATCGTCGAGAAGGGCTCGTACGTCGCCGCCCTCGACTCCATCGGCATCGCGCACGCCGGCCAGATCATGAACGTGATCGTCCTGACGGCCGTCCTGTCCTGCCTGAACTCGGGCCTCTACACCGCCTCGCGCATGGCCTTCTCCCTCGGCCGGCGCGGTGACGCGCCGAAGGCCTTCGCCCGGGTCAACAAGCGGGGCGTGCCGACGGCGGCGATCCTCGGCTCGGTCGTCTTCGGCTTCGTCGCGGTCTTCTTCAACTACAAGTGGCCGGACACCGTCTTCGCCTTCCTGCTCAACTCCTCCGGCGCGGTGGCGCTCTTCGTCTGGCTGGTCATCTGCGTGACCCAGCTGCGCATGCGCGGCATCATCCTGCGCGAGTCGCCGGAGAAGCTCGTCGTGCGGATGTGGCTCTTCCCCTACCTGACCTGGGCGACGATCGGCATGATCGCCTTCGTCCTCGGCTACATGATCTACGACGGCGGCAGCGCCCGTGAGCAGGTCGTGCTCTCGCTGCTGGTGGCCGCGCTCGTGATCGCCGTGTCGCTGGTCAAGGAGCGCGTCGCGAAGTCCCGGGCGTCCCTGACCGAGTAGGACCGCGGAGCACCGCGTACGAGGAGGGCCCGCCGTTCCCCGGGGAACGGCGGGCCCTCCTCGTACGCGCGGGGCTCAGCCCTTGCGGCCGGCCAGCTTCCAGGCGGCCGGGAGGGCGCCCATGGCGAGCGCGGCCTTCAGGGCGTCGCCGATGAGGAACGGGGTGAGACCGGCGGCGACCGCCTGGCCGAAGGTCATGCCGGTGGCGAGGGCCAGGTAGGGCACGCCGACCGCGTAGATGATCGCGGAGCCGAGGACCATGGCGCCGGCCGTGCGCGGGACCGAGCGGTCCGCGCCGCGGCGGGCGAGCGCGCCGACGACGGTCGAGGCGAGGAGCATGCCGAGGATGTAGCCGAAGGACGGCATCCCGTAGCCCGAGGTGGCCTGCGCGAACCACGGCACGCCCGCCATGCCCGCCACGGCGTACAGCGCGAGGGCGAGGAAGCCCCGGCGGGCGCCGAGCGCGGTGCCGACGAGGAGGGCGGCGAAGGTCTGGCCGGAGACGGGGACCGGGGAGCCGGGGACCGGGACGGAGATCTGCGCGGCGAGGCCGGTGAGGGCGGCGCCGCCGACGACCAGGGCGATGTCGCGGGCGCGGCTCGCCGGGATGAGGTCGGCGAGGACGATGCCCGTACGGAGGGAACGGGCGGGGGCGGCGGCGGTGCTCATCGGTACTCCGCGGGGTGAGGGTGGGAGGGACAGGTCGACCGTATGCCAGCGGTGAGCGCTCGATCACCGTCAGCCGCCGACAAAGGCTGAGCGGACCGCTTCATGGAGTTCCGACAAAGGACGGCTTTACCCTCGTGCGCCACGTGACCCTCGTCACTGGCCCATCAGGAGGAGACGCCCCTTTTGCGTCAAGGGGACGTCAGCGGAGAGACTGTGGGGTCTCCATAAAGTGTCACCTCTCCGAGAGCGCGAGCCCCCACCATGCGCGACGCCCCGCCGTCCCCGTCCCTCACCGAACCGGAGCCCCTCTCCCACGGCCTGAAGCAGCGTCACCTGACGATGCTGGGGCTGGGCGGGGTGATCGGCGCCGGGCTCTTCGTCGGTTCGGGCGCGGGCATCGCCGTCGCCGGTCCCGGCATCGTGGTCTCGTACCTGATCGCGGGCGCGCTGGCGATGCTCGTCATGCGGATGCTGGGCGAGATGTCCGCGGCGATGCCCGCCTCGGGCGCCTTCTCGGTGCACGCGGAGCGGGCGCTCGGCCGGTGGGCCGGCTTCTCGGTGGGCTGGCTGTACTGGTTCCTGCTGGTGGTGGTGCTCGCCGTGGAGGCGACCGGCGCGGCGCGGATCGCGCACGGCTGGGTGCCGGGGGTCCCGCAGTGGGGCTGGGTGCTGGTCTTCATGGTCGTGTTCACCCTCGCCAACCTGGCGGCGGTGAAGAACTTCGGCGAGTTCGAGTTCTGGTTCGCGGCCCTGAAGGTCGGCGCGATCGTGCTCTTCCTCGTCCTCGGCGTGCTCGCGATCGCCGGGTGGCTGCCCGACACGGACCCGGTGGGCCTGGCGAACCTGACCGGGCAGGGCGGCTTCCTGCCGAACGGCTGGGCCGGGGTGGTCTCCGGGGTGCTGGCGGTCGTCTTCGCCTTCGGCGGCCTGGAGGTCGTCACGATCGCGGCGGCCGAGTCCGACGACCCGGCGCGGAACGTGGCGCGCGCGGTGCGCAGCGCGGTCTGGCGGATCCTGCTCTTCTACGTGGGCTCGATGCTGGTCATCGTGACACTGCTGCCGTGGACCGCGATGAAGCCCGGGGAGTCGCCGTACGTGGCGGTCCTGGACGCGATCGGGGTGCCGGGGGCCGGCCAGATCATGAACGTCGTGGTGTTCGTGGCGCTGCTCTCGGCGCTCAACGCGAACCTGTACGGCTCCTCGCGGATGGTGTTCTCGCTCGCGGAGCGCGGGGAGGCGCCGAAGGGGCTGCTGCGGATCTCCGGCGGCGGGGTGCCGCGCCGGGCGGTGCTGGCGTCGGTGGCGTTCGGCTTCGTGTCGGTGCTGCTCAATCTGAAGTGGCCGGATTCCGTCTTCCTGTACATGCTGAACGCGGTCGGGGCGGTGCTGCTCTTCGTCTGGGCCCTGATCGCGGTCTCGCAGCTGCGGCTGCGTCGCCGGATCGAGCGGGAGGCGCCCGAGACGCTGACGCTGCGGATGTGGGGCTTCCCGTGGCTGACGTGGGTGGCGCTGGCCGCGATGGGGGCGGTGCTCGTCCTGATGCTGTGCGACGACGGGGCGCGGCCGCAGGTGCTGTGGTCGGCGGCGGCGACCGGCGCGGTCCTGCTGGTCGCGGGGGTGCGGGAGCTGCGCACGAAGCGGGCTTGAGCCTTCACTTTGTGTGAAGGTCGTGCCCGTATAGCGGACGCGTGTTCCCTCTGAGCGGTGCACGCACCCAGACTGTGGCGCGTTCCCCCGTCTCAGCCAGTGAACAGGGCGGCCCATGTCCCGGACCACCGCGCCCGCGTCCGTCGACCGCGAGGACGACGCCGCGACCCCCGCCGAGGGGCTCTCCCACGGCCTCAAGCAGCGCCACCTCTCGATGATCGCCCTCGGCGGCGTCATCGGCGCCGGACTCTTCGTGGGCTCCGGCGCCGGCATCGCCGCCGCCGGTCCGTCGATCGTGATCGCCTATGCCCTCTCCGGCGTCCTCGTGATGCTCGTGATGCGGATGCTGGGCGAGATGTCGGCGGCGAACCCGGCCTCCGGCTCCTTCTCCGTCCACGCCGAGCGCGCCTTCGGCTCGTGGGCCGGCTTCACCTCGGGGTGGGCCTTCTGGTTCCTGCTCTGCGTCGCCGTCGGCCTGGAGGGCATCGGCGCCGCGAAGATCATGACCGGCTGGTTCCCGGGCAGCCCGGAGTGGGCGTGGGTCGCGCTCTTCATGGTGGTGTTCTGCGCGACCAACCTGGCGGCCGTGAAGAACTTCGGCGAGTTCGAGTTCTGGTTCGCCGCGCTCAAGGTCGGCGCGATCGTCCTCTTCCTCGGCATCGGCGTCCTGGCGATCGCCGGCGCCCTGCCGGGCACGGACGCGCCGGGCACCGCCAACCTCACCGGCGACGGCGGCTTCTTCCCGCACGGCTCGGAGGGGCTGATCGTGGGCCTGCTCGCCTCGGTCTTCGCCTACGGCGGCCTGGAGACGGTGACCATCGCGGCCGCCGAGTCCGAGCACCCGGTGCAGGGCGTCGCCAAGGCCGTCCGGACGGCGATGTGGCGGATCGCGCTCTTCTACGTCGGCTCGATGGCGGTCATCGTGACCCTCGTCCCGTGGGGCGACGCGGCGGTCGTGGAGAAGGGTCCGTACGTCGCCACCCTGGACCACCTGGGCATCCCGGCGGCCGGCCAGATCATGAACGTCGTCGTGCTGGTCGCCCTGCTCTCGGCGATGAACGCCAACATCTACGGCGCCTCCCGCATGGCCGGCTCGCTCGTCGCCCGCGGCCAGGGCCCGAAGGCGCTGGGCCGCCTGTCCGGCGGCGTGCCGCGCGCGGCCGTGCTGGTCTCCTCCGTCTTCGGCTTCGGCTGCGTGCTGCTGAGCTACTGGCGGCCGGACGACATCTTCATCTGGCTGCTCAACACGATCGGCGCGATCATCCTGGTCGTCTGGTTCTTCATCGCCGCCTCGCAGCTGGTGCTGCGCCGCCGCACCGAGCGCGAGGCCCCGGAACGCCTGGTCGTGCGCATGTGGGCCTTCCCCGTGCTGACCTGGGTGGCGCTGGCCGGCATGGCGACGATCTTCGTCCTGATGGCCCGTGAGGAGGGCACGCGCGTCCAGCTGTACTGGACGGGTGGTCTGACGCTGCTGCTCGCCGCGGTCGGCCTGGTCCGCCAGAGGGCGGCGGCCCGCCGGACGGTCTGACCCCGCCCCCCGGCTCCCGCGAAGCCCCCGGACCCCCTCGGGTCCGGGGGCTTCGCCGTGCCCGGGGGCTTCGTGGCGTCCGGGGCCGCCGGCACCGGACCGCGGGACCTGGGACGAAGGGTTGATCAATTTTCCCCGCATCTACTGTTAACCTGCACTTGCATATAGGTTGCAATAAGCAGGAGCAGTCGAAGGGGCCGGGCACATGGCGATCTACACACTTCCGGAGCTGCCGTACGACTACGCGGCGCTGGAGCCGGTGATCAATCCGCAGATCATCGAGCTGCACCACGACAAGCACCACGCCGCTTACGTCAAGGGCGCGAACGACACCCTGGAGCAGCTGGAAGAGGCGCGCGACAAGGACCAGTGGGGCGCGGTCACCGGCCTGGAGAAGAACCTCGCGTTCCACCTCTCCGGCCACATCCTCCACTCCATCTACTGGAACAACATGAACAGCCCGAAGGACGGGGGCGGCGGCGAGCCGCTGGCCGCCGACGGTGTCGGCGACCTCGCGGACGCGATCACCGAGTCCTTCGGCTCCTTCGCCAAGTTCAAGGCGCAGCTGACCAAGGCCTCCGCGACCACCCAGGGCTCCGGCTGGGGCGTCCTCGCGTACGAGCCGGTCAGCGGCCGTCTCATCGTCGAGCAGGTCTACGACCACCAGGGCAACGTCGGCCAGGGCTCCGTCCCGATCCTGGTCTTCGACGCCTGGGAGCACGCCTTCTACCTGCAGTACAAGAACCAGAAGGTCGACTTCATCGAGGCCATGTGGCAGGTCGTCAACTGGCAGGACGTGAGCAGGCGCTACCACGCCGCCCGGGCCTCCGCCCCGCTGATCTCCTTCTGATCCGGGGCCCGGGAGGGCTCCCCCCGTCGTCCTGCCCGTGATCGTCTTCTCAGCCTTCGCGTGCGGACGGAACGACGGAAGAACCCCCGCGATGACGTGAATCGCGGGGGTTCTTCCGTGCCTGCCGGGCGGACTACTCGAAGCTGGGCGCCGCCGTCCGGGTGCGCTTGATCTCGTAGAAGCCGGGCGTCGACGCCACGAGCAGGGTGCCGTCCCACAGCCGGGCCGCCGCGTCGCCGCGCGGGGTCGGGGTGACGACCGGGCCGAAGAAGGCGACCTCGTCGCCCGTCGGGCCCGGCACCGCGATGACGGGGGTGCCGACGTCCTGGCCGACCTTGTCGATGCCCTCCTGGTGGGAGGCGCGCAGCTCGGTGTCGTAGGTGTCCTTGTCGGCGTACTCGACCAGGTCCTCCGGCAGACCGACGTCCTTCAGGGCGCCGGCGATGGCCTCGCGGGTCGGTCCCTCGCCGTCGTTGTGGAAGCGGGTGCCGAGCGCCGTGTAGAGCTTGCCGACGACCTCGTCGCCGTGCAGCTGCTGGGCGGCTATGACGACCCGGACCGGGCCCCAGGCCTTGGTCTGCAGCATCTCCCGGTACTCCTCCGGGAGCTCGTCGATGCGGTTCTCGTTGAGGACCGCCAGGCTCATGACCTTCCAGCGCACGTCGACCGGGCGGACCTGCTCGACCTCCAGCATCCAGCGGGACGTCATCCAGGCCCACGGGCACAGCGGGTCGAAGTAGAAGTCGGCGGTGGTCCTGCTCTCGGACATGTCACTCCTCGGTACGGCCACGGTTCGGAAGTAGGCGGTGCGCCGAAAGAAGGGAACCCGCCGGGGTCCGGGCGCATTCCCGTATCCCGGGTGACAGCCGCACATGGGAGGATCGGTGCTGTTTCGAACGCGCCACGAAGGAGTGACCGTGCCCGGTGAGAATCTGTCCCGCGACGAGGCCCAGGAGCGGGCCGAGCTGCTGTCCGTCGACGGGTACGAGGTCGCGCTCGACCTCCGCTCGGCCGTCGGCGACACCACCGAGGCGGTGCGCACGTTCCGCTCGGAGACGACGATCCGCTTCCGCCGCACGGGGACGGGCACGAGCACGTTCGTCGACCTGATCGCGCCCTCCGTGACCTCGGTCACCCTCAACGGACGCTCCCTCGACCCGGCGGTCGTCTTCGACGGCTCGCGGATCACGCTCGACGGCCTCGCCGACGAGAACACGCTCGTGGTGGACGCGCAGTGCGCCTACAGCCGGACCGGCGAGGGCATGCACCGCTTCGTCGACCCCGAGGACGGCGAGGTCTACCTCTACACGCAGTACGAGCCGGCCGACGCCCGCCGGGTCCACGCCGACTTCGAGCAGCCCGACCTCAAGGCCCCCTACCGCTTCTCGGTGACCGCGCCCGAGGGGTGGACGGTCTGGTCGAACGGCGCCGGGGAGCGGGACGCCGACGGGACCTGGCGGTTCGCCGAGACCGCGCCGATCTCCACGTACATCACCTGCGTCGTGGCCGGTCCGTACCACTACGTGACCGACACCTACCGGCGCGGCGAGCTGGAGATCCCGCTCGGCGCGATGTGCCGGAAGTCGCTGGCCCGGCACTTCGACGCGGACGACGTCTTCCTGATCACCAAGCAGGGCTTCGACTTCTTCCACGACAACTTCGACTACCCGTACCCCTTCGGGAAGTACGACCAGGCCTTCGTCCCCGAGTACAACCTCGGCGCGATGGAGAACCCGGGCATGGTGACCTTCCGCGAGGAGTACATCTACCGGGGCAAGGTCACCCAGGCCGCGTACGAGAGCCGGGCCAACGTCATCCTCCACGAGATGGCGCACATGTGGTTCGGCGACCTCGTCACCATGGTGTGGTGGGACGACCTGTGGCTGAAGGAGTCCTTCGCGGACTTCATGGGCTCGTTCGTCAACGCCGAGGCCACCCGCTTCACCAACAGCTGGGTGACCTTCGCCAACAACCGCAAGTCCTGGGCCTACCGCGCCGACCAGCTGCCGTCCACGCACCCGATCACGGCCGACATCCGTGACCTGGAGGACGCCAAGCTCAACTTCGACGGCATCACCTACGCCAAGGGCGCGTCGGTGCTCAAGCAGCTCGTCGCGTACGCCGGCCGGGACGCGTTCCTGGAGGGCGCGCGCCGCTACTTCAAGCGCCACGCCTACGGGAACACGCGGCTCGCCGACCTCCTCGCGATCCTGGAGGAGACCTCCGGCCGGGACATGAAGACCTGGGCGAAGTCCTGGCTGCAGACCTCCGGCGTGAACGCGCTGACGCCGGCCGTCACCTACGACGCCGAGGGCCGCGTCACCGAGCTCGCCGTCCTCCAGGAGGGCGACGAGCTCCGTCCGCACCGCGCGGCCGTCGGCCTCTACCGGCTCGCCGACGGACAGCTGACCCGGTACGCGCGGGCCGAGGCCGACCTCACCGGCGCCCGGACCGTCGTCTCCGAGCTCGCGGGCGAGGAGAGGCCCGACCTGGTGCTCGTCAACGACGACGACCTGACCTACTGCAAGATCCGCTTCGACGAGGGCTCGCTCGCCACCCTGCGCGCGCACCTCGGCGACGTCACCGACCCCCTCGCCCGCGCCCTGTGCTGGTCGGCGCTGTGGAACCTGACCCGGGACGGCCTCATGCCCGCCCGGGACTTCGTCGCCGTCGCCCTCGCCTCCGCGGGCCGCGAGAGCGACATCGGCGTGCTCCAGATGGTGCACGCGTGGACGAAGTCGGCCGTCACCCACTACGCGGCGCCGGACTGGCGCGAGGAGGGCGGGCGGCTGCTCGCCGAGGGCGGGCTGCGCGAGCTGCGGGTGGCCGAGCCGGGCAGCGAGCACCAGCTGACCTGGGCGCGGTTCTTCGCGGCGACGGCCTCGTCCGACGCCGACCTCCAGCTCCTCGACGGGCTGCTCGACGGCACAACGAAGATCGACGGGCTCGACGTCGACCAGGAGCTGCGCTGGGCGCTGCTCTCCCCGCTGGCCGCGCACGGCCGCGCCGACGAGACCCGGATCGGCGAGGAGCTGTCCCGGGACGACACCGCGTCGGGCAAGCGCCACCAGGTCCGGCTGCTCGCCTCGCGCCCCTCGGCGGAGGTCAAGGCACAGGCCTGGGCTCAGGTCGTCGAGTCGGACACCCTGTCGAACGCGCTGGTCGAGGCGACCATCGCGGGCTTCGTCCAGCCCTCGCAGCGCGCGCTGATCGCCCCGTACGCGGAGAAGTACTTCGCCGCGATCGAGCGGCTGTGGGCCGAGCGCTCCATCCAGATCGGCATGGACGTGGTCCGCGGGCTGTTCCCCGGGCTCCAGGACGACGCGTCGACGCTCGACGCGACGGACGCCTGGCTCGCGGCGCACGCGTCGGCCGCGCCGGCCCTGCGCCGTCTGGTCCTGGAGGCGCGGGACGACCTGGCGCGGGCGCTGCGCGCCCAGGACCGCGACCGCCTGGCCGGGTAGCCGTGAGGTCCCCGGAGCGGCGCCCCCGTCGGGCGCCGCTCCCGGGACCCGCCCTCATCGGCAGTCGAACGCGCGTACTTTAGGGCGGTCTTGTCCCTGAATGTCGACGAGCGTGTAACAGGGGTTAGGGGAGCCTTCGGGAGCGGAAGACCCCCGGCATGAACCACAACACCCCCATCACCCCCCGCCCCCTCCCCCTCTCCTCCCTCACCGGACGGCCGCAGCGCGTCGCGTCCGCGGACCAGTTGAGGACCCAGGGGGTGCCGGCCGCCGAGGTGGCCGCGCAGTGCCGGCCCGGCGCCTGGCAGCAGCTGCTGCCCGGAGTGTTCCTGCTCCACCCCGGACCGCCCACCAGCGAGGACCGGCTGCACGCCGCGCTCCTGTACGCCCGCAGGACCGGGGCCGTTCCCGCGCAGGGGCCGGACGCGATGATCACCGGCCTGGCCGCCCTGACCCTGCACCGCTTCGCGGCCGCTCCCCCGCTCACCGCCCTGGACCGGATCGACGTGCTGGTGCCGCGCACCCGTCGGCTGCGCTCCACCGGCTGGGTGCGGGTGGTGCGCGCCCACGAGGCGCCGGAACCGGTGGAGCTCACCGGCCTTCCGGTCGCGCCGGTCGCCCGGGCCGTGGTGGACGCGGTGTCGGGTCTCTCGGACGCGACACTGGTGCGCCGGCTGCTCACCGAGGCGGTGCGCGGCGGTCACTGCGAACCGGGCGCGGTGGTGCGGGAGTTGAACCGCGCCCGGCTGCTGACCCGGCCGCACGTGGTGGACGCGGTGGACGCGCTGCTCGCCGAGGGCCGGACGCTCTCCGAGGAGCGGCTGTACGAGATGGTGCGCGAGTTCGGCCTGCCGGACCCGCTGTGGAACGTGGACCTGCGGCTGCCGGGCGGGCCGCACCTGGGCGGGGTGGACGCCTACTGGCCGGACCAGGCGGTCGCCGTCGAGCTGGACACCCGGGCGCCCCGGCAGGACGACGACGCGCTGTGGTCCGAGCACACCCGCAAGCGGGAGCACCTGGAGCGGCTCGGCATCACGGTCGTCCACCTCACCCCGCGCAAGCTGCGCGAGGCGATGGACCAGCAGGCCACCGTGGTCCGCACGGCCCTGATGGCCGCGCCGGACCGCAAGCCCGCCACGTACGTCGTCGTCCTGCCCCGGTGACGCCTACTTCTCCGGGACGGTGCCGCAGAACTCGGCCTCGACGACCAGCCGGCTGTCCCCCGCCCAGTCGGCGTTGAAGTTGGCGGCGAGGGAGTGCTCGCCGTCGCGGGTCACCTGGGCCTCCGAGGTCGAGCCGTGGATGCCGCCGCCGTGGCCCCAGACCTCCTTGCCGCAGCTGAGCTTCTGCTTCATGAGCCCGAGGCCGTACTCCACGCCTGGGAGCTCGGGGGAGATCGGGACGGTGGTGGTCATCTCCTTCAGCGCGCCCTTCGGGAGGACCCGGCCCGAGAGCAGGGCCCGGTAGAAGGTCTGCAGGTCGCGGGAGTCGGAGATCATCTCGCCCGCCGCGCCGGCGATGCTCGGGTTGAGCGCGGAGACCTCGTGGACGGGGGCGTTCACGTCGGTGGAGAGCTTGGAGTAGGCCGGGCTGCTGGGCCGCGGCATGGCCGAGCGGGTCCCGGGGACGGTGGTGGCGCGCAGCTTGAGCGGCTTGATGATGCGGTTCTCGACGGCCGTGCCGTACGGGCGTCCGGTGACCTTCTCGATCACCATGCCGGCGAGGACGAAGTTGGTGTTGGAGTAGTTCCAGCCGGTGCCGGGGGCGAAGTCGGGCCGGTGGGCCATGGCGACGGAGACGAGCTGTCGCGGGGTCCACGTGTCGTAGCGGTGCCGCAGGAAGCCGGCGCCGAAGACCTTCTCCTGGAAGGCGGGGTCCTCCGTGTAGCTGTAGATGCCGCTGGTGTGGTTGAGCAGCCGGCGGACGGTGATCTCGCGGCCGTCGTGGCCGTTGCCCCGGACGACGCCGGGGAGCCACTTCTCGACGGGGTCGTCGAGGTCGAGGCGGCCCTCGGCCTGGAGCTGGAGGAGGACGGTGGCGGTGAAGGTCTTGGTGATGGAGCCGACCCGGTAGCGGTCGGCGCCGCCGCGGACTCCGGCGGTGCCGGTCCAGCGGTCGTGTCCGTCCCGGGCCTGCGCGACGACGCCGGGCACGCCGTCGGCGACGGCCGCCTCCAGGGCCTGCCGGGTGGCCGCGTGGTCCTGCCGGTGTGCCGGCGCCGCCAGGGCCGGCGTGGCGAGGGCGGTGGCGGTGAGACCCGCCACGAGGGTGGCGGCGACGGCGGTGCGTGCGGCTGACATGCGGGGCTCCCCTGTTCGTCGTGCTGCGGTCGGGGGAGGGGACGGCGGCGGGGGTGCGCAAGGTTGATCCCACCGGGGACGGTGGGGCGCTTTTCGGCCGTTTCGCGGTGGGTCAGCCGTTGGTGGGGTCGGTGAGGTGCGAGCGGCCCACGGGCGGCCGGTCGCGCCAGAGCTGGAGGCCGATGTCGACGAGCTCGACGCGGGTGAGGGAGGGCACGGAGGCGAGCGGGTGCCAGGCGGCGAGGTCGGTGGAGCCGCCCTCCTCGTTGCGCAGGGCCCCGCCGGTGATCCGCGCCTCGTAGATGATCCGCAGCCCCTGCCAGTCGCCGGGGCCGGCGAGCCGGCGGAGCCAGGAGCGGCGGATGGAGTCGATGCCGAGGAGGGCGGCGGGCTCGGTCGTGTAGCCGGTCTCCTCCTCGACCTCGCGGACGACGGTGTGGACGGGGTCCTCGCCGTGGTCCATGCCGCCGCCCGGCAGGGTCCACCGCTTGACGCCGTCCTTCGCGACCCAGCGGGCGAGGAGCACCGCGTCGTCCCGTACGCACACGGCGTAGGCCGCCACCCTCAACTCCTGTTGCATGGGACGAGGTTAGAACCAGTACGCCGGATACGTCCGCCCCGTGACGCGGGCCGCCACGAGCGCGACGGCGACCAGGAGGAGCGAGGCGAGCGCGAGGAGGCCGAGAAACGACCACGGCGAGGGGGCCTGGAGGGCGACGACGGCGCCGCCTCGGGTGAGCGCGGCTGGGCGGGCGGCGGCTCGGGCGCGCCCGCCACCGGCGCCGTGCGGGGTGCCCGGCGGGGCCGGTGGCGGGGTCTCGTGGTGGTCAGGGGGTGGCCGGGTTGGCCGGGGAGTACTCCGGGGGCGACCAGCGCAGCGGGCTGCCGGCCGGGTCCTCGACGACGCGCGCGACGCGGAAGCGGGTGACGCGCCCCTCCGGGCCGTATTCGGTGTGCGCGAGGCCGCTGAGCCGGAGCGTCGCGCCCGTCTCCCAGTCGAGGAGGAGCAGGCCGGCCCGGCCGTCCGACTCCAGGTTGCCCAGGGTCAGGAACATCGCGTTGCCGGGGTAGTCGCGCCAGCTCAGCTCCCGGGGGCCGGCGACGCGGACGAAGCCGGGGTTGCCGCCCCGGTGGCTGGTGTCGACGCCGTCGGGGGCCGCGGTGGAGACGAAGAAGGTGTCGGCGGCACGGATCCGGCGCATCTGGCCGGGGGTGAGCTCCGTGCCGTGCCGGACGGCTCCGGCCTCGGGACGGGCGGGGAGGGCACCGTACAGCTCCCGCTTCTGGAGGTACTTGGGGCAGTTGGAGAAGACCTGCTCGGTCTCGACGGTGAAGCCGCGCGCGCCGGCCCGCGCGGTGCCGTTGAGGCGCAGCCGGCGGCGGGTGCGCGGGTCGAGGGCGAGGGTGCCGACGGGGGCGCCGTCGGGTGTGCCTCCGGGGAGGGCGGCGGCCACGCGGACGGTGTGCGGGCCGGTCGCCCGGACGAAGCCGGGGGCGCCGGTGAGCAGGCTCGACCAGACGCGGCCGTCGCGGTCCGCGGCGCCGATCACCAGCATCGGCTGGGCTTCGAGGAAGGCGGCGACGACGGGCCGGATGCCGTCGGCGATGGAGCGGCCCACGTGGTCGGCGAGGTCGCGGACGCCTTCGCGCTCCTGAACGGCGAGGGAGCCGGGGTGGTACGCGGTGTTCATGCGGGCCTCCGGAGGGGGGAGGGGGCGGACATCTCTCGGGATATAACCTCTCACATTGACTTTAGAGGTTATAAAGGAAGCGCGTCAACCGCTCACGTACTCTTGAGGGGTTAGTTCACCGAGGAGGGTGCCCCGCCCATGACCGCCATCGACCCCCGGCCGCTCACCGGCGAGCCCGTCTCCCTCGACCTGCTCAACACCCGCTGGAACGACGAGGGCGTCCGCCGGGACCTGCTCACCGGCGTCGAGGGCCTCGCCGTCTGGCTCGGCGCCAACGGCCTGACCGGACGGTTCCCCGCCGACGCCACGGCCCTGCGTCACACGCTCACCGCCCGGGACGCGCTCGCCGCGCTCGTCGACCGCCCCGGCGACCCCGCCGCCACCGCACGGGTCGACGCCGTCCTCGGCCACGGCCGCATCCGGGCCACCCTCACCGCCGACGGACCCGGCGAGACGGCCGAGTTCGCCGACCCGGCGTGGGGCCCCGGCTGGACCGCCGCCCGCGACTACCTCGACCTGCTGCGCACCGCCCCCGACCGGATCCGCGCCTGCGCCCACGAGGCGTGCATCCTCCACTTCTTCGACACCTCGCGGAACGGCACCCGCCGCTGGTGCTCGATGGCGGTCTGCGGCAACCGCGCCAAGGCGTCCCGCCATTACGCCCGGACGAAGGAGAGCTGACTGCCCCGGGGCGACAACTCGCCCTGCTTGGAGGGGTTTCGTCCGGCGTGGCGCATCGGACCCGCTGGCGGGTTTGCGCCGCGGCGGCAACCCGGCCCGGGGGAACTCTCCACAAACCCCTGTCACTTGCGAAAGGCTGAGCGGTCATCCGGCACCGAAATCCGGACCCTCTCCTTTCACAAACAGGGATGTAGATGACCACCCCCGAAACTCGGAGCTCCATACCCGGCAGCTCGACGCACGGGCGCAGACGTGCGGCGCGCATCGCCGCCGCCGCCGGTCTCGTCGCCGCGCTGGTCGCGACCGGCGCGGCCCCCGTGCTCGCCGCCGACGCCCCGGAGACCACTCCCCCGGTCAAGGCCTCGAACCCCGCCGACAAGCTCGGCGCCATCGACGCCCAGCGCCTCACCGAGGCCCAGGCCGGCGGCGAGAAGAACGTCACCGTCCTCGTCGCCACCGTGCCCGGCGCCACCGAGCAGGTCGCCGGCCAGCTCGACGCGGTCCCCGGTGCCTCCGTCGGCAAGCAGCAGGACGCGCTCGGCTACGTCCGCGCCACCCTGCCGACCGCCAAGGCCGCCGCGGCGATCAAGGCCGCCACGCAGCTCTCCTCCGTCCAGTCGATCGACCTCCAGGCCGAGATCCCCCTGGACGACCCGACCCCGGACGCGGGCGCCGCGACGGGTGCCGTCGCCGGCACCACCGTCGCCAGGACGTACCCGGCCCCGGGCCGGAGCACCCCGGCGAAGAACCCCTACAACCCGTCGCACGAGACGGGCGCGGTCGACTTCGTCAAGGAGCACCCGAAGGCCGACGGCCGCGGCGTGACCATCGGCATCCTGGACTCCGGCGTGGACCTCGCCCACCCGGCCCTGCAGAAGACCACGACCGGCGAGCGCAAGATCGTCGACTGGGTCACCGCCACCGACCCGCTGACCGAGGGCGACGCCACCTGGCGCGCCCAGGTCACCCCGGTCGCCGGCCCCGTCTTCACCGCCTCCTCGCAGAGCTGGACGGCCCCGGCCGGCTCGTACCAGTTCAGCCGCTTCACCGAGTCGGTCACGGCGGGCGGCGACCCGAAGGGCGACATCAACCGGGACGGCGACACCACCGACGTCTTCGGCATGCTGTACGACCCGGCCGCCGGCACCGTCCGCGTGGACACCGACCAGAACAACGACTTCACGGACAACGCGCCGATGAAGGCGTACAAGGACGGGTTCCAGGTCGGCTACTTCGGCACCGACGACCCGGCCACCGAGGTCGTCGAGAAGACCCCGTTCGTCGTGGAGATCCGCAAGGACGTCCCGATGGACCCGCTCGGCGGGACCTGGGTCGGCCAGAAGCGGGACTTCGTCAACATCGGTCTCGTCGAGTCCTCGCACGGCACCCACGTGGCCGGCATCACCGCCGCCCACGGCCTCTTCGGCGGGAAGATGAGCGGCGCCGCCCCCGGAGCGAAGATCGTCTCCTCGCGCGCGTGCACCTGGTCCGGCGGCTGCACCAACACCGCCCTCACCGAGGGCATGACGGACCTCGTCGTCAACCGCGGCGTCGACATCGTCAACATGTCGATCGGCGGCCTGCCGCAGCAGAACGACGGCGACAACGTCCGCTCGCGCCTCTACACCCGTCTGATCGACCAGTACGGCGTCCAGCTGGTCATCTCGGCCGGCAACGAGGGCCCCGGCATCAACACGATCGGCGACCCCGGCCTGGCCGACAAGGTCATCTCGGTCGGCGCCGCGGTCTCCAAGGAGACCTGGGCCGCCAACTACGGCTCCGCCGTCGAGAAGAAGTACGCCATGTTCCCCTTCTCCTCGCGCGGCCCGCGTGAGGACGGCGGCTTCACCCCGACCCTCACCGCTCCCGGCTCCGCCGTGAACACCATCCCGACCTGGCTGCCGGGCGCCGGCGTGCCCGAGTCCGGCTACCAGCTGCCCGCCGGCTACGGCATGCTCAACGGCACCTCGATGTCCTCGCCGCAGGCGGCGGGCGCGAGCGCGCTGCTGATCTCGGCCGCGAAGCAGAAGGGCCTCGCGCTCTCCCCGCTCACCCTGCGGACCGCGCTCACCTCGACCGCGAAGCGCATCCCCGGTGTGGCGGCGCACGAGCAGGGCGCCGGCCTCATGGACATCGAGGAGGCCTGGGAGTCGATCAAGGACGGCGCGACCGCGCACGACTACAAGGTCGAGGCCCCGGTCGACACCGTCATCTTCCCGGCCCCGCACACCGGCACCGGCGTGTACGACCGCGAGGGCGGCCTCAAGGTCGGCGAGAAGCGGACCTACGACGTCACCCTCACGCGCACGAGCGGCCCGAACCGGCCCATCGAGCACGAGCTGGACCTCAAGTACAACGACGGCACCTTCCGCATCCTCGGCGACGACGAGATCGACCTGCCGCTGAACAAGCCGGTCACCGTCAGGCTCCAGGCCCGCGCCGCCACCGCCGGTGCGCACAGCGTCATCCTGGAGGCCGACGACGAGCGCACCGAGGGCGTCGACAAGCAGATCCTCGCCACCTCGATCGTCTCCACCGACCTGGCCGCCCCCGGCTACGGCCTCACCGCCACCGGCTCGGTGCAGCGCAACAGCAGCACCTCCTACTTCGTCACCGTGCCCGAGGGCACCAAGACGCTGGAGGTCGCGCTCGGCGGTCTGAAGGAGAAGAGCCAGACCCGGTTCATCTCCGTCCACCCGTACGGCGTGGCCGTCGAGGACAGCGCCACCACGCAGTGCTACCCGCACTACAACCCCGCCAACACCTGCCGCCCGGACCTGCGGTCCTACGCGAACCCGACGCCCGGCGTCTGGGAGGTCGAGGTCGAGGCCCGTCGCACGTCGCCGGACCTGGACAACCCGTACAAGCTGAACGTCACCGCCCTCGGCGCCGACTTCGACCCGGCCGTGCAGACGGTTCCGGAGGCGAAGATCGGCACCCCGGCGGCCGTGCAGTGGACGGTCACGAACCGCTTCGCGGCCCTCTCGGGCACGCTCAAGGGCGGCTCGCTCGGCTCGCAGAAGAGCGAGACGCCGACCATCCAGCACCACGAGCAGCAGACCAGGACCGTCACCATCGGTGAGGGCGTGGAGCGGCTCGACATCGCCATCGGCAACACCTCGGACAAGGCCGCCGACCTCGACCTCACCGTCCTGCTGGACGGCAAGCAGGTCGGCCAGGCCGCGGACGGCGACTCGGAGGAGGCCGTCTCCCTCGTGAAGCCGGCCGCCGGCACGTACACCGTCGTCATCGACGGCTACTCGGTCCAGGCCGCGGGCGGCACCACGTACGACTACAAGGACGTGTACTACTCGTCCGCGCTCGGCACCGTGAAGGTGGACGGCTCCAAGCCGGTCACCCTGGCCAACGGCGCCTCCGCCCCGGTCTCGGCCGAGGTCGTCGTCGCCGGTGCGGCTCCCGAGGGACGTCAGTTCTTCGGCGAGGTCCAGCTCCTGAACGCCCGCGGCACCGTCGCGGGCACCGGCAGCGTCCTGATCGGCGCCGTCACCCCGTAGCACCGTACGAGTGAGGGGGGGGGGGGGGGGGGCGGGGGCCCCCCCCCCCCCCTCCCCCCCCCCCCTTCGCGTCCCGGCCCTTGGACAATGGATTGGACAAGGCGCCCCGGGACATACGCATCATGGACCGGCAGCACCCTGCACATACGTACGGAGGAGTCCCCGTGAAGGTCGGAATCGTCGGAGCCACCGGTCAGGTCGGCACAGTCATGCGGAAGATCCTGGCCGAGCGGAACTTCCCGGTGGACGAGCTGCGGCTGTTCGCCTCCGCGCGCTCCGCCGGTTCCGTCGTCGACGGCGTGACCGTCGAGGACGCCTCCACCGCCGACTACACCGGCCTGGACATCGTGCTCTTCTCCGCCGGCGGCGCCACCTCCAAGGCCCTGGCCGAGAAGGTCGCCTCCCAGGGCGCCGTCGTGATCGACAACTCCTCCGCCTGGCGCCGCGACCCCGAGGTCCCGCTGGTCGTCTCCGAGGTCAACCCGCACGCGATCAAGGACCGCCCCAAGGGCATCATCGCGAACCCGAACTGCACCACGATGGCCGCCATGCCGGTCCTCAAGCCGCTCCACCAGGAGGCCGGCCTCACCGCGCTGATCGCCACCACCTACCAGGCCGTCTCCGGCTCGGGCGTGGCCGGC
Source organism: Streptomyces sp. NPDC104202 (assembly GCF_055584185.1). NCBI lineage: Bacteria > Bacillati > Actinomycetota > Actinomycetes > Kitasatosporales > Streptomycetaceae > Streptomyces > Streptomyces sp. NPDC104202. The sequence continues at coordinate 53,865 of NZ_JBVJMN010000051.1, forward strand.
GTCGCCGAGCTGCGCACGCAGGCGTGCGCCGTGGCCGAGAACGCCGACCAGCTGGCCTTCGACGGCGAGGCCGTCGCGTTCCCCGAGCCCGCCGTCTACAAGCGTCCGATCGCCTTCAACGTGGTCCCGCTGGCCGGCTCGATCGTCGACGACGGCTCCTTCGAGACCGACGAGGAGCAGAAGCTCCGCCACGAGTCCCGCAAGATCCTGGAGATCCCGGAGCTCAAGGTCTCCGGCACCTGCGTCCGCGTCCCGGTCTTCTCGGGCCACTCGCTCCAGGTCAACGTGCGCTTCGAGCGGCCGATCGGCGTCGAGCGCGCCTACGAGCTGCTGAAGGACGCCGAGGGCGTCGTGCTCTCCGAGATCCCGACCCCGCTCCAGGCGGCCGGCAAGGACGCCTCCTACGTGGGCCGGATCCGCGTGGACGAGACCGTCGACAACGGCCTCGCGCTGTTCCTCTCCAACGACAACCTGCGCAAGGGCGCGGCGCTGAACGCGGTGCAGATCGCGGAGCTCGTCGCCGCCGAGCTCCGCGGCTGACCGACAGGACGCCTCCAGGGCTTTCGGAGGGGCGGCTTCCCGTTGCGGGGAGCCGCCCCTCCGTCGTGCCCGGGCGTGCCAGAGTGCCTCCATGACCCAGATACCCAAGGGTGCGCACGTCCCGGTGCCCCCGCAGGCCCTGCACGTCGCGGTGAGCTGGCGGACCGGGTACGGGGTGCCCGACGTGGACGTGTCGGCGCTGCTCCTGGGGGCCGGGGAGCGGGTCCGGGGCGACGCGGACCTGGTCTTCTACAACCACGCGGAGCATCCCTCGGGCGCGGTGCGGCACCTGGGGAAGTCGGCCCCCGGCGAGGCGGGCAGCCCGGCGGCGGACTGGCTGTGGCTGGACCTCGCGCGCGTGGAGCCGGACGTGGGGCGGCTGGTCATCGCCGCCTCCGCCGACGGCGGTGCCTTCGGTCAGGTGCCGGCGCTCGACGTGCGGGTCACGGACGCGGCCGGGAACCCGGTGGCGTACTGCGCGATCGGGGACGCGACGACGGAGACGGCGTTCGTCTTCGGCGAGTTCTACCGGCGCTCCGGCGGCTGGCGCTTCCGCGCCGTCGGCCAGGGGTACGCCTCGGGGCTGGCCGGCCTCGCGACGGACTTCGGCATCGTGGTGGAGTCACCGCCGCCGCCCATCCCGGGCCCCGGCTACGTCCCGCCGCCCCCGCCGCCCGCGCCCGCGGCGCCGCCGGTCCCGGTCGCCGACCCGTACGGGGGCACCTTCCGGCCGGCCGTGTACCAGGGGCGCGGGAAGGAGACCGTGCACTGCGACCCGGGCCTGCCGGCGGGGCACTGGGTGCTCCTGGAGATCGAGTCGTACCACTCGCTGTCGACCACCGTCGAGGCGTGCGACGCGTACGGGCGGGCCGAGGAGTTCCTGCTCATGGCGTACGAGGACGACGTGCGCGCCCGGACGGTCGCGCTGGTGCCGCGCGCCCGCCCGCTGTCGCTGCGGGTGGAGGCCGACGCCCCCTGGACGCTGCGGGTGCTGCCGCTCTCCCACGCCCGCCGGTTCGACAGCCACATCGAGGGACTCGCCCACGATCTGGTGATCTACGACGGACCGGGCGGGGTGCTCGACTTCCAGCACCACGGGGAGTCGAACTTCACCGTCCACCAGCACACCCCTCCGCGGGACCCGCTCTACGACGACGAGGAGCAGGACCTGCTGGTGAACGAGATCGGGGAGGTCCGGGTCGGCGCCCCGGTGCCCGGTCCCGGACTGCTGCGGATCAGCGGCGACGGCCCTTGGAAATGCGCGGTGCGCCGCTGAGGCACCCCGTGGAAGGATGGGCCAAACGTCACGAAACCGAGGAGTTGACCGGGTGCCTGGCACAAACCTGACCCGTGAAGAGGCTCAGCAGCGGGCGGCGCTGCTGTCCGTGGACGCGTACGAGGTCGAACTCGACCTCTCCGGTGCGCAGGAGGGCGGCACCTACCGGTCCGTCACCACCGTCCGCTTCGATTCCGCCGAGGCCGGTGCCTCCACCTTCATCGACCTCGTCGCCCCCGCCGTCCACGAGGCCGTGCTGAACGGCCGCTCGCTGGACGTGGCCGCCGTCTTCCGCGACTCGCGGATCGCGCTGGCCCACCTGGCCGAGGGCCGCAACGAGCTCAAGGTCGTCGCCGACTGCGCGTACACCAACACCGGTGAGGGTCTGCACCGCTTCGTCGACCCGGTCGACGACCAGGCCTATCTGTACACCCAGTTCGAGGTGCCGGACGCGCGGCGGGTCTTCGCCTCGTTCGAGCAGCCCGACCTGAAGGCGACCTTCCAGTTCACCGTGAAGGCCCCGGCCGGGTGGAAGGTCATCTCCAACTCGCCGACGCCGGAGCCGAAGGACGACGTCTGGGTCTTCGAGCCGACGCCGCGCATCTCGTCGTACATCACCGCGCTGATCGTGGGCCCGTACCACGCGGTGCACTCCTCGTACGAGAAGGACGGCCAGACCGTCCCGCTGGGCATCTACTGCCGTCCGTCGCTGGCCGAGTTCCTGGACGCGGAGCACATCTTCGACGTCACCCGCCAGGGCTTCGACTGGTTCCAGGAGAAGTTCGCGTACGACTACCCGTTCGCCAAGTACGACCAGCTGTTCGTGCCGGAGTTCAACGCGGGCGCGATGGAGAACGCGGGCGCGGTCACCATCCGCGACCAGTACGTCTTCCGCTCGAAGGTGACGGACGCGGCGTACGAGCGGCGTGCCGAGACGATCCTGCACGAGCTCGCCCACATGTGGTTCGGCGACCTCGTGACCATGGAGTGGTGGAACGACCTGTGGCTGAACGAGTCGTTCGCCACCTACACCTCGGTCGCCTGCCAGGCGTCCGTGGCGGGCACCCGCTGGCCGCACGCCTGGACGACCTTCGCCAACGCGGAGAAGACCTGGGCCTACCGCCAGGACCAGCTGCCGTCGACGCACCCGATCATGGCCGAGATCAACGACCTGGAGGACGTGCTCGTCAACTTCGACGGGATCACGTACGCCAAGGGCGCGAGCGTCCTGAAGCAGCTCGTCGCCTACGTCGGCCAGGACGAGTTCTTCAAGGGCGTCCAGGCGTACTTCCAGGCGCACGCCTTCGGCAACACGCGCCTGTCCGACCTCCTCGGCGCGCTGGAGGAGACCTCCGGCCGCGACCTGAAGACCTGGTCGAAGGCGTGGCTGGAGACCGCCGGCATCAACATCCTCCGCCCGGAGATCGAGACCGACGAGAGCGGCGCCATCACCGCCTTCGCCGTCCGCCAGGAGGCCCCGGCGCTGCCCGTCGGCGCCAAGGGCGAGGCGGTCCTGCGCCCGCACCGCATCGCGATCGGCTTCTACGACCTGGACGCGGCCGGCAAGCTGGTCCGCACCGACCGCCTGGAGCTGGACATCGACGCGGCCGGGCTGACCGCCGTGCCGCAGCTGGTGGGCAAGGCCCGTCCGGCGGTCGTCCTCCTCAACGACGACGACCTGTCGTACGCGAAGGTCCGTCTCGACGCGGTGTCGCTCGCCCACGTCACCGAGCACCTCGGCGACTTCGCCGAGTCCCTGCCGCGCGCCCTGTGCTGGGCCTCGGCCTGGGACATGACCCGCGACGGCGAGATGGCCACCCGCGACTACCTGGACCTGGTGCTCTCGGGCATCACCAAGGAGTCCGACATCGGCGTGGTCCAGTCGCTCCAGGGCCAGGTCAAGGCGGCGCTGGAGCTGTACGCGGCGCCGGAGTGGCGGGCCACGGGCCTGGCGCGCTGGGGCGCCTTCGCCCAGGAGCAGCTGCGCGCTGCCGCCGGCGGCAGCGACCACCAGCTCGCGTGGGCACGGGCCTTCGCGGCGACCGCCCGCGAGGCCGCGGAGCTCGACGTGCTCGCCGGGCTGCTCGACGGCTCCGTGGTCGTCGAGGGCCTGGCCGTCGACACCGAGCTGCGCTGGGCGTTCGTGCAGCGCCTCGCGGCGACCGGCCGCTTCGACGAGGCGGAGATCGCCGCCGAGCTGGAGCGCGACCGCACCGCGGCCGGCGAGCGGCACGCGGCGACCGCGCGCGCGGCCCGTCCGACGGAGGCGGCGAAGGCGGAGGCGTGGGCCTCGGTCGTCGAGGACGACAAACTGGCGAACGCCGTGCAGGAGGCCGTCATCGGCGGCTTCGTCCAGCCCGACCAGCGCGAGCTGCTCGCCCCGTACACGGCGAAGTACTTCGCGTCGATCAAGGGCGTCGCGGACTCCCGCAGCCACGAGATGATCCAGCAGATCGTGACCGGTCTCTACCCGACGTTCCAGGTCTCCCAGGCGACCCTGGACGCCACGGACGCGTGGATCGCGGAGCACGACCCGGTCCCGGCGCTGCGGCGCATGGTGACCGAGTGCCGCGCGGGCGTCGAGCGCGCCCTGAAGGCGCAGGCGGCGGACGCGGCCGCCGCGTAGCACGGACGGCGGGGGCTCCGGACTCGTCCGGGGCCCCTTTCCCGTACCCCGGGTCAGCCGCCGAGGGCCGTGTACCGGGCGCGCAGGTCGGCCGCGCCCTGCTCCGTGAGGGTGCCGTGCAGCCGCATCCGGGCGACTCCGCCGTCCGGGAAGGCGTCGAGGCGGACGTGGGTGACGACGGCCCGGGCGGGCAGCTTGAAGCGGTGCAGGGCGTCGGGCTGGAGCCGGGTCCGGGGGATGATCTCGGACCACTCCGCGCCCGCGGAGGGGTCGCCGTTGCAGCCGTGCAGGGCGATCCAGCCGGCCGAGTTGCCCTTGAGGTAGGCGGTGTCGATCTCGACGGCGCGGACGGCGCCCTGGGCGGCGAGCCGGAAGCGGACCCAGTCGTGGGTGTCGCGGACCCGGCGGCGGCGGTTCTCCCAGCCGTCGTCCATCTTGCGGGAGGTGCCGGGCAGGATGATCTGGGTGGGCGAGGAGTAGAAGCGGTCCGACGCGTCCTCGCAGATGCCGCCGTTGAGCACGGAGACCAGGTCGAGGGTGCCGAGCAGCTCCAGCCACTCGGGGTCGGGCACGACCTCGCCGTGGACGCGGAGGCGGGCGACGCCGCCGTCGGGGTGCTGGCAGAGGCGGACGTGGGTGAAGCGGCGTCCGGCGTCGATCGTGAAGCCGTTGGCGGCGTGGCCCCGGACGGGGGTGGGCGCCACGAGCTCCTCCCACTTCGCGTCGAGGAGTTCGGCCGGGCCGGGCGAGCCCTCCACGGCCGTGGCCTGGAGGCTGATCCGCTGCGGGTAGTTGCCGCGGAAGTGGGCGGTGTCGACGACGACGCCGCGGATGACCCCGGGGGCGCCGAGGCGGACGATCGCCCAGTCGTGGTCCTCGGGGGCGGGGAAGACGTGGTCGGCGTCGGCGCCGCGTCGGCGGCGGGTCTCCCAGCCGTCCATGATCTTGCCCTTGTGGCCGAAGCGCTCGGGGTCGAAGACGGCCGGCTCGCGGACGAGCAGGTTCTCCCGCTCGGCGAAGAACTCGTCGTTGGCGGCCACCACCCCGCCGCCGAGACGGCGGTCGGCGAGGTCGACCAGCTCGGCGAACGGGAAGTCGCCGGAGCGGTAGTCGGCGTACGGGTCGCCGCCGGTGTAGGGGGCGGCGTCGTTGGCGTGCGGGTCGGTGTGCGCGTCGAGGCTCATGGAACGAGCTTCCCGCCGTCCGGCGACCGGGGTCCATCGAATGTTTTCGACGGATCTGTTCAGTTCTTCCGAACGGTCTCGCGGCCGGCCGCCGCGTGCCGGAGCGCGGCGAGGACCCGGGCCACCGCCGGTCCCTCCTCGGCCCCGCGCCGCACGGCGGCGACGACGTGGCGGCGCGGCTGGTCGGCGGAGAGGACGCGCATGACGACCCCCGCGCCGGCGCGGCGTTCGGCCGAGGCCATCCGCGGCACGAGGGCGATGCCCAGGCCGGCCTCGACCATGGCGAGGATCGCCGTCCAGCCGGAGGCGCTGTGCGCCTGTTCGGGGACGAAGCCGGCGGCCTCGCAGGCGGCGGTGGTGATCTCGGACCAGGGGCCCGAGCCGCCGAAGATCCACGGTTCGGCGGCGAGGTCGGCGAGCCGCAGGCCGGGCGCGTCGGCGAGCGGGTGGCCGGCGGGCAGGGCCACGTCGAGCGGGTCGGCGAGGAGCGGCACCCGGGTGAACTTGGGGTCCCGCACGGAGGGGGCGTGGGCGGCGAGGGAGAGCGCCAGGCCGACCTGGCCGGCCGCGAGCAGCTCGTACGCCTCCGCCGCCTCGGCCTCCCGGACGCGGACGTCGAGCCCGGGGTGGTCGGTGCGCAGCCGGCGCACGGCGGGGACGACGAGGGCGGGCACCGAGGTGGAGAAGGCCGCCACCCGCACCTGGCCGGCCTCGCCCCGCAGATAGCCGTCGAGTTCGGCGTCGGCGCGCTCCAGCTGGGCGAAGACGACCTCGGCGTGCCGGAGCACGAGGTGGGCGGCGTCGGTGAGGCGGACCCGGCGCCCCTGGGCCTCCAGGAGCCGCACGCCGAGCTGCTTGGCGAGGTTGGTGAGTTGCTGCGAGACGGCCGAGGGGGTCATGAGCAGGGCCTCGGCGGTCGCGGTGACGGTGCCGCGGTCGCGCAGGGTGCGGAGGATCTGCAGCTTCTTGATGTCCCACTCGGTCATGGGCCGCAACCTACCGGGCGGAGCTCAGGGCCACCCCGCCGAGGATGAGCGCCATGCAGGCGAGCCCGAGGGCGCCGAGGCGTTCGCCGAGGAGCGCGTACGACAGGAGGGCGACGCAGACGGGCTGGAGGTAGTAGACGACGCCGGCGCGGGCGGCGCCGATCAGGGCGATCGCCTTGTTCCAGGCGAAGAAGGCGACGGCGGAGGAGAGGACCCCGACGTACAGCAGGGGGCCGACGGTGGGGACGCCGACGGCGAAGCCGCCCTGGACGGCGAGCGAGACGGCCTGGGCGGGCGCGAGCAGGAGCGCGCCGATCAGGAAGGTGGCGAAGAGGAAGGCGCGCGGGTCGATCTCGGCGGGCTTGCGCTTGAGCAGCGCGCTGTAGGAGGCGAAGGAGAGGGCGGCGGCGAACATCCAGAGGTCGCCGGCGGAGAGGTCCGCCGAGGGCGAGCCGTCGCCGACGAGGAGGAGGACGCCCAGGGCGGCGGTCAGCATCCCGAGGACGCGGCGGGCGCCGAGGCGTTCGCCGCCGAGCCGGGCGTACACCGCCATGAGCACCGGGGAGGCGGCCATGATCATGCCCATGTGGCCGGCGGAGGTGGTCAGTCCGGCCTGGTGCACGAGGGTGTTGTAGAGGGTGACGCCGAGGAGCGCGGCCAGGGCGACGAAGCCGAGGTGGCGGCGGAGCGTCCGCCACTGCCGCAGGAACGGGCGGACGGTGAACGGCGCGACGGCGGCCAGCGCGATGACCCAGCGCCAGAAGACGGCCTGGACGGGCGGCACGGTGTCGGCCATGTCCCGGGTGGCGACGAAGCTGCCGGACCAGACGACGGTGGCGAGCAGGGCGAGGAGCACGCCGAGGCCGGCGCCCGGTGCGAGCTTCCTCGCGGGCGCCGGCCTCTCGGTGGCGGTGGTGGGGGTCGTGGTGGCGGGGGTCGGGCGGAAGGCGGGGGTCGGGCGGCGGGCGGTGGCCGAGGCGGGGGTCGGGGTCATGCCGCCTACCGTCGCACCACCGAAACCTCCAGGTCCATCGAAAGTTCCTGACCGTTCTTTTCAGCAGGACTGAACGTTGTGGCCCGTACGGCCGCCGGCCCCCTCGGCGCCCCGGCCGGCTTGGGCGCCCTGGGGTTCAGCTGGCCCGCCACGGTGGCCCCGACGGCGATCAGCATGCCGGCGACCTGCACCGGACCGAGGGCCTGGCCGAGCGCGGCCCAGCCGATGATCGCCGCGGTGACCGGGGAGAGCGGGCCGAGGAGGGTGGCCGAGGAGGCACTCAGCCGCTCGATGCCGCGGAACCAGAGGAAGTAGGAGATCGCGGTGTTGCCGAAGGCGAGGTAGGCGTAGCCGGCCAGGTTCGTGCCGGTCAGGGCCGGCGGGGCGCCCTCGACGAGGAAGGCCAGGGGCAGGATGACCAGGCCGCCCGCGGTGAGCTGCCAGCCGGTGAGCGCGAGGGCGCCGACGCCCTCGGGGCGGCCCCAGCGCTTGGTGAGGACGATGCCGGCCGACATGGACAGCGACGAGAGCAGTCCGGCGAGGACGCCGACCGCGTCGAGGGCCGCACCGGCCTTGAGTACCACCAGGCTGACGCCGAAGGCGGCGGCGACGGCGGTGACCAGCGCCTTCACGGTGGGCTTGTCGCCCAGGAAGAGGGCGGCGAGGCCGACGACGAAGAGCGGGCCGACGGAGCCGACGACGGCGGCCACCCCGCCGGGGAGCCGGTAGGCGGCGAGGAAGAGCAGGGGGAAGAAGGCGCCGATGTTCAGGGCCCCGAGGACCGCCGCCTTGCCCCACCAGGCGCCCCGAGGCAGCTTGCGGGTGAGGGCGAGGAGCAGGAGTCCGGCGGGCAGGGCGCGCATCAGGCTGGTGAAGAGCGGCCGGTCGGGCGGCAGGAACTCCGTGGTGACGAAGTAGGTGGAGCCCCAGGAGATCGGGGCGAGTGCGGTGAGCGCGGTGACGGCGGCCTTGCGGGACATGACGGTTCTCCCCCTTGCGGCGGGGTCCGGACCGGACGGCCGGACTGGCTTGGCAGTAATTAACTTAGCACTAAGCTACTTGCTTGCAAGTGGCTTTCTTGCCATCGACCGGAAAGAGAGGAGACTGGGGCCATGAAGACCCAGCCCCCCGGCCACGACGCCGTCGACGCCATCGCCGATCAGTGGGCGGCCGTGCGCCCCGACCTGGACACCGTCCCCATGACCGTCTTCGGCCGCGTCTACCGGCTGGCCAACGCCATGCGCGGCCGGGTGGACAAGGCGTACGCGCCGTACGGCATGGCGCTCGGGGAGTTCGACGTGCTCGCCACGCTGCGCCGGTCCGGGGAGCCGTACACGCTCTCGCCGCGCCAGCTGACCGCCACCCTGATGATCACCACGGGCGGGATGACGGGCCGCCTCGACAAGCTGGAGAAGGCCGGACTGCTCACCCGCAGCCCCGACCCGAACGACCGGCGCGGGCTGCGGGTCACCCTCAGCGAGCACGGCCGGGAACTGGTGGACCAGGCGGTGGAGGCCGGCCTCGGGGAGCAGCGGGCCGCCCTGGAGGCCGCGCTCACCCCGGAGGAGGCGGACCAGCTGGCCGGGCTGCTGCGCAAGCTGCTCGCCTCGACCGCGTAGGGGATGTCCGGGGAGCGGCGCCGCCCGGCCCGCGGGCCGGGCGGGGCCCTCCGGACGGGCCCCGGGAGGTCCGGACGCACGCGAGGGCGGTGGAGCGGGGTGCCATTCCCTGGTCGTTGCCCC
>NZ_JBVJMN010000052.1:0-62734 GCF_055584185.1 Streptomyces sp. NPDC104202
GAACTCGTGGACCTGCCGCCCCGGGCCCTTCATCGCCCCCATCAGCCGGCCCAGCGTCTCCTCGGCGTGGGGGGGGTGGGGGGGCCCCCCCCCCACACCCCCCCCCCCCCCCACCCCCCCCCCCCCCCCCCCCCCCACCCCCCCCCCCCCCCCCCCCCCCCCCCTGGGGGCGCGGTGGGGGGGGGGAGCGTGCGCGGGCGCACCGGCTCCGGCCCACCGGCCGGGGTCGATCGGGCGGAGGGGCTATCCGGCCTTGCGGGTCGTCCACGTCTGCGCCGGCCGTCCGTCGACGCGCTGGAGGTCGAGGAGCCAGGTGCCGTAGTAGGGGCGGTTGCTGACGGTCAGGGCGTAGGCGCCGCTGCGATCGGTGAGCGTCACCGCGCCGTTGACGACCGTCATCCGCCACTGCTGGGCCGAGGAGGTGGTGGCGCAGGGCTGCTGGGCGACCCACATTCCGGGTGAGGGGGTGCCGCCCGGCTGCAGGCATTTGCCGGAGGCCGCCGAGCGGAGGCGGACGAGGCCATGGCCCGCGCCGTCGAAGTACCACTGCTGCTGTTCGTAGCCGTTGCTCTGGGCGGCGACGAGTACCGTGCCGTCGGCGCTGCGGCCGCCCCACAGCTGGGCACTGAGCCCGGTGCTGCCATTGGACAGCAGGTAGCGGGTACCGGGCGTGGTGGTGCCGCCGGCGCCTGCGGTGCGGAAGGCCGTCGTGCGGCCCGGTCCGCTGTCGCGGCCCTGGGCGTCGCGGACGGAGACGGCGAGGGAGTACGAGGTGCCGGGGCGCAGGTTGTAGATCCGCAGCGCTGTGCCCTGCACCCAGGTCAGGTGCTTGCCGTCGAGGAGCACCTGGTACCAGGAGGCCGTGGCGACCCGCGGCCAGCTCGCCACCGCGGAGTCGGCCTGGATCTGGCCGACCGTCACGTCGGGTCCGGTGCCGGGCCGCGGCCCGGTCGGGGTGGGAGTGGGCGTGGGAGTCGGGCTCGGTGTGGGAGTCGGCGTGGGCGTGGGGTTCGGGCCCGGTCCGCTGCCGCCGCCCTTGGTCCGCATGAGGAACTGGTTGTCGGCGATGTTCCAGTGCGTGGCGAGGTAGCTGCCGGGCTTGGGGCTGGTGTGGAAGTAGTCGTCGTGGTTGCAGTCGAGGATGTTGTCGGAGGCCCGGTTGGTGCAGACGTTGCGCATCTGCGGGTAGTACGGGCTGTCGGAGTAGCACATGACGTCCCACTCGTCCGTGCAGTGCGCGCCCCGGCTGGTGTTGGGCGCGCTGTTGTTGACCGCGCCGAGGTTGTGGCCGAGTTCGTGGGCGGCGGTGTGTCCGCCCCAGCAGCCGCTGTCGGTACGCCCGTAGGAGGGGCCGAAGTTGCTGAGGTTGGACTGGGCCGGCCGCTCGTCCCCGGCGAAGGTGCCGATGCCGCAGTACACCTGCGCGTCGGCGAAGATCATGTACTTCCGGTCGCGGCGGTCCAGGCCCTTCGCGGCGAGGGCGCGGTTGGTGGCGCTGAACTCGGCCAGCGCGGAGTCCGCCAGTTCGATGTTGAGGACGGTGGGCGTGCAGTCCGCGGCCGTCACGTACCGGATGTGGCGGACGCCGCCGGTCTCCTCGGCGCTGGCGGAGTAGATCAGGTCGGCGTCGGCGGCCCACTTGCGGAAGGAGGCGACGTACTCGGAGTACCGGTCGCGGCCGGGGCCGTGGACGTACACGACCTGGACCCGGTTGCCGGTGCCGCCGTCCCCGTCGCACTGGACGGTCTGCCCGGCGGGTCCCGCGGCGGCGGTCGTGCCGGTCCCGGCTGTTCCCGCGGCGGGGGCCGTGGAAGGGCCGGCGGGGGAGGTGCCCGTCGCCTTCGCGTCGATGGCGGGAGCGTCCTGCGAGGGCGCCTGGCTCGTGCGGGGCGCCGGCTGCCGGGTGGCCGGCTTGGCGGGATCGGCCGCGGGTTCCACGGACATGACCGCCGGTGGCGTGTCCTTCTTGATGTCGACGCCCTTGGGCGGTGCGTCGGGCCCGTGCGTGCACAGACCGGTGGCGGTGGAGTAGACGCCCGCGCAGCGGTCCTTCTCCGGGGCCACCTTGAGCCCGTCGTACACCATGCCCCGCGCCGGCTCGTTCGCCGGCTTGCTCTTGATCGGCTCGGGCTCCTCGGCCCTGGCCGGCGCCGCCGCGGGAACGGCCACGCCGGTCACGGGCGTCTCCAGACGTGCGAGCGGAGTCCCCCTCACGTCCGCGCGTCCCGCCTCGTAGGCGATCCCCGCGGCGGCCACCGCCGCGAGTGCCATCGCGGCCGTGACGCCTATGAAGGGTCGGCGAGGCCGCGCCCCGCGCGCCTTGGTCTCCTTCGGCTTCCTATGTCTAGACATGCACACCTCAACTCTTTGGTCAGAAGACTGGGTGCGCGGAAGCCTGTCAGAACCTCCCGGTGAAGAATTCGGACAAAGGGGAGAGCGTTCAAAGAATCCATTCCGTTAACTACGCTGCCGTATCTGATGAACACTCAATGTCCATAAAAATAAAGCCAGTTACGCGCATCGCGGAGCCTTGGTCCAGTCCTTTCCGTTCATCCTGTTATGCAATCGAAATAGACACCAAAAGCTATTGACGGAAATTCAGTGAAGGATTCACCTAATTTCTCACTTCGTGAATCCCTTCGATCACCACCCGTGAGCGCCCCCAGTGCGCCCCGCGCGGGAGGGGAACTCCGCCTGGGTGGAGGCGAGGTGACGGCGTCCTGGCCGACGTCGGCCCTCCCCTCGCGTCCGGCGGGGAGGGTCGACGTGTGACGCGCTTCCCTAGGGCCTGTCGTCAAAATCCCCTCTGCCCCGCGACGCCTGGCACGCGCTCTCGCCGCGCCGCGCGAAAGCGCGAGTACGTCCCGTACGAGCACTTCCACCCGGCACACCGAGAGCACGCACCAGACGCCGCAGGGCCGCCCTTCGGGCAACGAGGGGATGGTGACGACAGGCCTAGGAGGGGTTGTCCCCGTGGGTGAGGGTCTCCCAGGCGACGAAGAGGTTGTTGCTGCCGGAGGGGCGATTGCGCTGCGTGAGTGCCTCGGTGTTGGTCATGGCGATGCCGAGGCGGTTGTGCAGCGCGTTGTAGCCGGTCTCGGTGACCGGCCCGAGCCCCAGGTGCAGGGAGCCGCCGCAGAGCCAGCTCGGCGCGGCGGTGCCGAGTTCGTACTTCGACTGGAATCCCAGGGCCTGGCGCAGCCGTTCGCCGACATCTGTGCCGTACAGGTCCTGGCCCTGGATGCGGCTGGTCTCCGCTACGTGCGAGATGGCGGAGATGCCGTAGCCGGTGTGGGTGAAGTCGCGGCAGGTCTCCTGGGTGAGTCCGGTGACGAACGTCGACTGGCCCTGCCAGTAGGCGACGATCTTGTCTCGGGTGTCGAGGTTCTGGCTCGGCACGGTCTTCGGCAGCGCGCCGTCCGAGGCGAGGTAGACGTAGGCGGCGGTGCGCGTGCGGAACTTCGCCATGGCCTTGTCGTACGACGCCCTGTCCTCCAGGAACACGGAGATGCCCACGGCGGCCTCCGTCATCGACAGTTCCCAGTTTCCGTTGGAGTGAGAGCCGTTGATGACCTTCGGAAGGTAGACGTCGCGCAGCATCGTCGCGAACCGGCCCGAGTTCGGCCAGCTGCCGGTGTACGTGTACTTGATGATCTCGGCGGCCTTGGGCCAGGACGACCCGGCCCAGGCGGTCTGCAGCGGGGCGTTGGTGTTCGTGTGGTCCGTGATGACCGCGGACCAGGCGTCCATGAGCTGGATGGACTTCTGCGCGTAGCGCGCGTCCCGGGTGACGTACCAGGCGAGGGCGTTGGTGTACGCGGCTATCGCGTCCTCGCGCTCGTCGGTGCAGCCGTAGTTGGGGTTGGAATACGAGCCGCACTCGACGACCGCGCGGGGCTTCGGGGTGCGGTTCGGGTCGGCGTACTTGCCGGACATCATCTGGTCGTAGGCGCCCTTCCAGGGCTGGGCGCCGGCGAGCACCTTGCTCCGGGCGAAGTCCAACTGGCCTCGGGAGACGACTACTCCGGGATGCGTGAAGGTGGCGGGCGCCGCTTCGGCGCCGGGTGCCGACGGCCAGAGGGCGACGCCGGCGAGGAGGGCTGTGGCGGTGGCGAGGAGTCCGGTTCTGCGCATGGGTGGGGGCCTTCCGTTCTCGTGTGTGAACGCGAAGCGCGATGCTGAACGAGTGCGCCGAGCGGAGACCATAGGTCTGGACCACCCTTCCGTCAAGGGGTGAGAGAAGAGCCGGAAGGCTGACGGCGTAGGGGTGATGCCCCGGAAGGGACCGGAAGGCGCGCTCCCCACGGCGATCGTTCCGCGAAAGTCCCCGGTCCGCCGCCCGGCGACCCGGTGGGAACCGACGGCAGAACCAGAGTCTGACGAGCGGGGCGCACCGGATCGGTGAGGGTGGGCCGTTCCCGCGGTACGGCGGTCCCGCACGCACAGCGCTATCGCCCCGCCCCGCACCTCGTCGAGCGTCCCCGAGGAGTGTCGTCCGCCGCCGTCGTCGATTCCCGGCCCCGCGTGCGGTACGGGCTCACTCCGGTGCGGAGCGCCGCTCCTGACGACGATCCGACATCCGGTCGTACAGCCAGGGCCAACGAGCCACCACCACCAAGGCCCACACCAGGGCGCCCGGTGCCCCGCGCCCGGCAAAGGCGCCCAGCAGAATCGGCGCGACGACCACCGGCCCGCCGACCGCCACGGCCCAGCGGGCACCCCGGCCCGAGGCCACTCCCGCGACGAGCCCGACCGACAGGAACACGGCGACGCTGCCGCACATGAGCCACCGCATGCCCGCCGGCAGATGTCCCTCGGCATGCTCCACGGCTCCGCCGAGCGAGGCGGCCAGCGCGCCGAGCGCGGCCGTCGTCACACAGTGCAGCGGGAGCGCGAAGCGCGGGGCGAGCACGCCGAAGCCGAGCAACGGCACCCCGCACGAGCGGCGCACAGCCAGCGCCCACAGCGCGAGCAGCAGGACGAACGAGCCCACCGCCAGCGAGGCGAGCCGCGAGGTCCACTCGGCATCCGAGGACGCCTCCACGCTCAGCGCGACGCTCTCGCCGATCACGATCAGGGTGAACAGCCCCAACCGCTCGTCGAGGTGCCGGGGATCGAGGAGCGCGGCCGCCGGCCGCGGCCGGCCCTGACGCCCGCGCACACCCGCGCGCTCCTCCCGCTCCTCCTGGGCCCGGGCCAGGATCCGGTTGCGGGAGAGGGCGAACGTGAGCCCCAGGTCGACGGCGAGCCCGGCCGCCCACAGCCAGTAGCGCGTCGGCCCCTCGGCCCACAGGGACACGATCCAAGGGAACACCCCCACCGACAACTGCGCGATCGGCCAGTCCGCGACGACCTCCCCCCGGCCCTGCCAGACCCTGGACGCCAGGACCCGCGTCAGCACGTAGGCGAGCGCGAAGGCCTGCGCGTGCTCCGTGCGGACGCCGGGAACGGAGGCGGCCATGACGGCGAGCCCGAACATGCCGATCAGCACCGTCCGGGTGTGCACCTTCTCCGCGGCGACGTTGCCGTACGTCGTGAAGCACATCCACGCCGTCCAGAACGCCAGGAACAGAAGACAGTAGAAGGCCAGGTCACCCCTGCCCGGGGCGCCGTGCAGCAGATGCGACAGCTGCGCCACACCGGCCACGGCGATCAGATCGAAGAACAGCTCAAGCCACGAGGCGTGTCGCTCTGACTCGGCGGGAAGCCCGGCGGGAGGCGTACGGGGGGAAGCGTTCTCGGAAGCCATACCTGACAGATCGGCCGCACCGACCCCGTACTTCAGCCCGTGCTTCAGCCCGCGTCGGACGGCCGGGGCTCCGCCCGCGGGACGCTAGTCGAAGATCGTGGCGGCACCGCGGCGGCGGAGGTCCGCCAGACTGTCTCGCATGGCCTTGATCTGCTCGGTGGAGTGGCCGACCCAGTCTTCGAGTTCCGACACGACGCGTACGGGATCGCCGGTGCGGTACGAGCGGGTCGGGTTCCCCGGGAGCCTCTTGTCGGTGACGTTGGGGTCGTCCTCCACGGTGCCGGTCGGCTCCACGACGTAGATCCGCCCCGGCCCGTCGCCCGCTGCGAGCTCGGCACCCCAGACGGCGGCATCGAGGGTCTCGGAGAAGTAGACGTTCCGGGACACGCGTCCTTCCTCGTAGTTGGACGCGTATCCGGGTACCAGCAGATCTCCTGCGGCGAGCTCCGCCTTCGTGCCGTGGAGGTACGTTCCGGCCTGGTAGACCTCGAAGGGAACAGGGACGACGCTGGGCACGGGCTACTCCTTCGGCCGGGGTGCGGGGCTGACAGGAAATCACACACCCCGCCCGTGCGTGAGATGCCCACCGTCCGACGGCTCGATCACCGCCCCTCCCCGGTGCCCGAGAACCCACTGGTCAGCAGGGGGAAATACACGATGCCGACCTGCGCGCCGATATGAGAGGCTCCGCTGCGCGCCGTCGACCCTGGCGGAGCAGGGGAGGGAACAGGACATGTCGGTGGAACCCGCGGATTACGTCGCTCGGCTGCGTGCGCAGGCGAGCGATCCAGCGCTTGAGGAGGCCCTGCGGCTCGACCGGAGAGCACGGAGAGTGAAGATCGCGCTCACGGCCGGTGCCGGCGTGGCGCTCCTCGGGGCGTTCGGGTTCTGGCTGGCCGACTCGACGGGGGAGCGGCCCCCGTACGAGCCGTACGGCGCGGAGGTGCTCCACGAGGAGGTCTGGCCGCTGGAGTGGCCGTACACCGTCGACATGCCGTTCCGGAACTCGGCGGCGTCCGGCTGGGCGGAGGGCGCCGACGCGATCTACGTCCCCGTGGCCATGCCGTCCGGTGACCTCACCGCGCAGGACATCAGCGCCGTCCTGGAGGACGTCAAGACCCTCCTGGTCGACACCAACCTCTCGGAGGACACCCTGACCGGCGGCGAGCCGACAGCGGCGCTCGCCCTCCTCGACCCGCGCGGAGCCGGGGAGGCGGTACGGAAGGACCTCGTCACCCGCTTCGACCCCGAGGAGGCGTATCCCGCCGACAGCGGCGTGCGGACGCGGGGCACGATGAGCTACAAGGTCTCGGCGGCGGGCGAAGTGGTCGTGCGCGTCGACTACACCTTCGTCTATCCGCTGGTGCGGGCGGAGGAGGGGCACGAAGTGGTCCCCGGAGCCCCCGAGGTGGCGCGGGTCGCCGTGCGGCGTCAGTTCACGGTCACGTCGAAGGGCGGGAAGCTCGTGCTCGGCGCCTACGCGAGCGAGGTCGCCAACCACGACTGCGCGGCGCCGAAGGACGGCCGTCTGCACCCGCTCTTCGCCGAGGGGCGATGGAAGGCGGCCCAGGCGGCCCAGGGGCACCAGGTGGCCATGGCCGATCTGTACGACGAGACCAGGGTCCTCGCGAGCGGCCCCGGCCACTGCGTCACCCCCAGCGGGACCTGACCCTGGTCCCGTAACCACCGCATGCCGTCGCGGTGCAGCAAGGAGCCGGTGGCGCACCGGCGGTGTGTAACGGTGTCGAAGCTCGCGTCGGTGACCGGGGAGAACAGGACCTGCCGTACCAGGACCACGTCCTCGCGCTGCTCTGCGAAGCGGACCCGGTCAGAAACGCCCCCGCCCTGCTGAGCCGAACCTACCGGCCGAGCCTTCTGGAGCCGCTCACCGGCATCGCCGAACCGAACCGCCTGAGGACCCTGGGCGCCGATGCCGGACGGGTCAGCTGAGGCGCCCACGTTCCTCAGAGGATGTGGTGGTACCTGGTCCAGCCGGCGCCGACCCTGGTCCGGGTGGCGAGCGGTGCGGCCGCGTTCCCCGTGCCACGGTACGGCCACAGGACCCCCGCCTTGTCGCGGGCCAGGAGATCGGCTCGTCCGTCCCCGGTGACGTCGGCGCCACCGGCGAGCCGGTCGTACGCGCCCCATCCGGCGCCGGCCCTCACCCGTGCCGTGAAGCGTGCGCCGGTGAGGCTGCCGGTGCCGCGGTGGTGCCACGGCACGCCGGCCTTGTCGCGTGCGACGAGGTCCATGAGGCCATCACGGGGCCGTCGGGCGCTCCGGCGACCGCCGGCGGATTCACCGGACGCCCGCGGCCAGGGTGCCGACAGGCCGCGTGGGAGAGCCGACGGGCGCGCGAGGCGGGGTCGGTGCGCCTGGTGGGCGGAGGCCCGTGGCGGCTCTCGCCCCTGCGTGGTCGCCCTCCCCGCGGCCCGGGGAGCGGGGACGCTGTGAGGCGGCCCCGACGCGTACGGTGAGCAGCGGAGGACATGGCCGCGGGGCGGTGCTACAACTGGTTTTGTGAGCCCGTCTTGTCTCTCGTGTCCGGCGTACCGGTGCGGTCGAGCCTAGGCAGGAGATACGGAAGCGTCGCCCAGCAGGTCTTCGTCCTTCAGGTGGCGATCGTCGTCCTGCTGGCCGCCGGGGCCCTGCTCGCCCTGGTGTTGCAGTCGCGGCACGACACCGACCGGGAGGCGCGCAACCGCTCGGTGTCGGTGGCGCAGACCTTCGCGAAGTCCCCGGGCCTGCGGGCAGCGCTGAAGGCGCCGGACCCGTCCGCGATTCTGCAGCCGATCACCGAGGAGACGCGCAAGGCCGCGGGGGTGGACTTCATCGTGGTGATGGACACCGACGGCATCCGCTACACCCACCCTCAGCCCGATCGCATCGGCGAGCGGTTCGTCGGCACGATCGAACCCTCGCTGGCCGGCGAGGTGTACACCGAGAGCGTGCGGGGGCCGCTCGGCAAGGAGATCCAGGCGGTCGTGCCGGTCGACGCGCCCGACGGCGACGTCGTCGGCCTCGTCTCGGCGGGTCTGACGGTGAAGAGCGTGGCCGGCATCGCCGACCGGCAGCTCCCGGTCATCCTCCTGTCCATCGCCGGCGGCCTGGCGCTGGCCACCGTCGGCACGGCGCTGATCAGCCGGCGACTCCGCCGCCAGACCCACGGGCTGGGCACGCAGGAGATGACCCGCATGTACGAGCATCACGACGCGGTGCTCCACGCCGTCCGCGAAGGGGTCCTGATCACCGACGGCGAAGGACGGCTACTCCTGGCGAACGACGAGGCCGGAAGGCTCCTCGACCTCCCGGACGACGCCGAGGGACGCCCCGTCGACGAGGTCGGCATGGACCGCCGGATGGCGGACCTGCTGCTGTCCGGCCGGATCGCCACCGACGAGGTGCTGGAGGCCGGGGACCGGCTGCTCGTCGTCAATCAGCGGCCGACCCGACCCGGGGGCCGCCCGCAGGGCTCGGCCGTCACCATCCGCGACTCCACCGAGATGCAGCTCCTGAGCAGCCGTGCGGAGACGGCCCGCAGACGGCTCAAGCTGCTCTACGACGCCGGAGGCGACATCGGTACCACGCTCGACGTGGTGCGGACCGCGCAGGAGCTGGCCGACGTCGCCGTCCCCCGGTTCGCGGACTTCGTGACGGTCGACCTCGCCGACCCGGTGCTGAGCGGCGACGAACCCGGCCCGGGCGCCGACATGCGGCGCACGGCGGTCAGCGGCATCCGCTCCGACCACCCGCTGTACCCGCTGGGCAGCCTCATCGACTTCCTGCCCTCCACGCCACAGGCCCGCGGTTACGGCTCGGGCTCGGTCGAGCTCGTACCCGCCCTCCGTGACGCGCCGGGCTGGCACGCCCAGGACCCGCACCGGACCTCGGCGATCGTCGACTACGGGATCCACTCCCTCATCGCCGCTCCGCTGAAGGCCAGGGGCGTGGTGCTGGGCGTGGTCAACTTCTGGCGCTCGGAGAAACCCGAACCGTTCGACGAGGACGACCTGTCCCTGGCGGAGGAACTCGTCGGCCGCGCCGCGGTCACCATGGACAACGCGCGCCGCTACACGCGCGAACACCATCTCGCCGTGACGCTCCAGCGCAGCCTGCTGCCGCAGGATCTCCCCGAGCAGAGTGCCGTGGATGTCGCGCACTTCTACCAGCCCGCCCAGTCCGGAGTGGGCGGGGACTGGTTCGACGTGATCCCGCTGCCGGGGAGCCGCGTCGGGCTCGTCGTCGGAGACGTCGTCGGGCACGGCCTCCACGCCGCCGCCACCATGGGGCGACTGCGTACCGCCGTGCACAACTTCTCCTCCCTGGACCTGCCCCCCGACGAACTCCTCGCCCGTCTGGACAACCTCGTCCAGCGCATGGACGAGGAAGGCGACAGCACCGCCCCCGACGGCGGCGTTCTGGGCGCGACCTGCCTCTACGCCGTCTACGACCCGGTCTCCCGCGACTGCGTCATGGCGCGGGCCGGACACATGCCACCGCTCGTCGTCGCCCCGGACGGCACGACGACGATCTCGGAACTGCCGGCCGGCCCCCCGCTGGGGCTGGGAGGCATGCCGTTCGAGAGCATGGAAGTGCGGCTGGCGGAGGGCAGCCAGCTCGTCCTCTACACCGACGGGCTGGTCGAGGAGCGGAGCCGGGACATCGCCGTGGGCGTGGAGATGCTGCGCACGGCACTGAGCCACCCCGACCGGGACCCCAAGGACAGCCGCCGAGCCGTGCTCGACGCCCTGCTCCCCAGCCGGCCGACCGACGACATCGCGCTGCTCGTCGCGCGGACCCGCACCCTGGAGCCCGGCCAGGTCGCCGAGTGGGACGTTCCCTTCGACCCGAGCGAGGTCGGCGCCATGCGTGGGCGCGCGGTCGAGAAGCTCGAGGAGTGGGGCCTGGAGGAACTCGCCTTCAGCACGGAACTGATCCTCAGCGAGCTCATCACCAACGCCCTACGGTACGGCGCGGCCCCCGTTCACCTGCGTCTGCTGCGCGACCGCACCTTGACCTGCGAGGTGTGGGACAGCAGTAGCACCGCCCCGCACCTGCGGTACGCGGCCAGCACCGACGAGGGAGGCCGAGGACTGTTCCTGGTGGCACAGATCAGCGAACACTGGGGCACCCGGTACACGCCGGAAGGCAAAGTCATCTGGGCCGAACAGATCCTGCCCACCGACCGCGAGCATCCCTCCTGACGCGCGCGGCCACGGCCGGCGGAAGGACAGCCGCGGCCGGTCGACCCTCGTCCGTGCGCGCGTGCGCACGCCGTCAGGCCGGTCGTCGCCGCGAGGGGCGGGGCGGTACGGACAAGGGCCGGCGGGCCCGTCGCCGGTGGCACTGTGCCCGCCGACCCCGCGCTTCAGGCGCGGGCGGCCGCGGCGGCGACGATCCAGTTCCGGAACTCGACGGCGTAGTGCCTCAGGTGGTGGTCCAGGACCTGGTCCGGGCACGCGACGGGGAAGTAGACCGTCAGGTGCGCGCTGAAGCCGTCGGCGGTGTCACCGAACTGGATCAGCGCCCGCCCCACGACGGTGCCGTCGGCCAGGAACAGGTTCGAGGACATCTTGCGCGGGAACCGCGACTCGGGGAGGAGCTCGGCCGCTTCCTCGGCCCAGTCCAGCGCGTCAGTGCCCCAGCCGCCCATGTAGAAGGAGGCGACGTACGGGCCGATGTTCTCCACCACGCGCGCGCCGATCTCATCGGTGCCCATCACGTAGTGCTCGGGGTGCGCCGCGAGGAGGAGCTTCTCGTCGCCGGCGAAGGCCCTGTCCATCCAGGCCAGGAACTCGCCCGAGGTCAGCCCCTCGGCCGCGAGCACGGTGGTGCCTCCCTTGAAGACGCCGTCGGAGGCGAGGGCGCTCTCGCGCAGGAAGGAGTTTCCCTCCTCGATGTCCCCGGCCAGGAGGTCGAGGAGTCCCTGGCGGCCCAGCAGCGTGCGGAAACGGTCCACGGCGCGGCGGGCGTGGAAGAGCTCGAAGTCGTCGATGCTCCCTCCGCCGGTCGGTCCGGCCTCCAGCGTCACGGTGACGGGCCGGCGGGTCTGGCTGTCGGTCATGGTCGAACCTCCGATAAGATGCGAATGTGAATTCACATTCGCATGATGAGGGTACGCCGACGAGGCCGCCCGCTGTCAAAGACCCAGATCAGGGCGCTGCCGCTACCATGCGGAACATGATCGAGGAACCCGACCGCCCGGCGGCTTACCGGGAACCCCAGCAGGCCCGCAGTGCCGCAACCCTGGCCCGCGTCCTGCGGGCGGCCGAGGAGATCGCCTCCGAGTCCGGCCTCGAAGACCTGACCATCGCGGGTGTCGCCCGACGCGCCGGCGTCGCCGTCGGAACGATCTACCGCCGCTTTGACGACAAAGAGCAGCTGATCGGCGCCCTGATCGAGCGCATGCTCGAACGCCGCGAGGTCTACGTGGCCGAGCGACTGCGCACGGCCGAACCGTCACTCCCGGGCGTCGTCGACGCCTACGCCCACGCCCTGCTGCAGTCCTTCGCCGACCACAACAGCCTCTTCCCCGAACTGCTCCGCACCCGCGGGACCAGACCACTGGACCGCGGTGCCCGCACCATCACCGAACTCCACCGCCTCCTGCTCGAAGCGGCACAGCCCTACACCGACCAGATCCGCCGCTCCGAACCCGACCAGGCACTCGACACCGCGGCCCGCGCCCTCCTCGGCGCCTGCTTCCACAACTCCCTCCGCCCCGACGCCGCCACCGGCGAAGCAGCCAGACGCGCCTACGCCGACGAACTCGGCGACATGGCCCTCGCCTACCTCCTCACCCCTGACCGGCGCCCGAACGCCGAGACCTGAAGACGCACCACGGAGTGACACCTCGGGCATCGCCCCCCCGGCACTGACCATCGCCCGGCCATCACACCGCCCGGCCTCGCAGGGATGACGTGGTCGATGCGTGCGGAGCCGGTAGAGCGGTGGGCACGATGACCGTCGACCGCGACGCGCCCGCGAGGATGTTCCGGTGGCGATGCGACGAACGGGTGATCGTCCCTGACCTCGCGTCACGGGCGACGCGCACGGATTGTCACACGTATATGACTACAGCGCATCAGCAGATGATCCCGCGTCAGGCAGCCCTGCCCGGGGCACGAGTCCCGCGGCGTCGGGCAGGCGATCTGCCTGAGCCGGGGGAGCGGCGCAGGCTGCGGGAGCAGTGGGGGCTGTCGACTCGGCAGGTGGCGGCGGCGTTCGGGGTGACCCCGGCGACGGTGCGCTCCTGGGAGCGCGGCCGTTCGGCTCCCCGGGGCGGTCGCCGGGAGGCCTACCGGCGGTTCCTGGCCGGTCTGGCCCAGCACGGCGACAGGGCCCGGCCTGGAGCCGGCGTACACCGCGCGGACGTCGGCCGGCGCCCGACGACAGGAACCCGGCGCCAGGAGTCCGCCCCGGCCGATGTCGTGGTGCCCGCCGTGCGACACGCGGTCCCGCCCCGGCCGGCATGCCCGGGACCGCCCGCAGCGGGCTGGGCGATGCCCGTCGCTGCGGGCAGCGCGGGAGCGGATCCCGTGGCACCGGAACGCATCCGGCGCTTTCGGCTCCTGTGCGTCGCAGCCGGAGTCTGGTCGATCGCGCTGTGGGTGATCCTCACCTGCCCACCGCCCGTCTGACCGCGCCGGCCGGCGCCGATGAGGGGCCGTCGGCTGGTCACAGGATGCCGGTGACGGTCACGCGCACGGTGCCGGGGGCGGTGGCCGCCGCCTCGGCGGCGGCCACCCGTACGGCGTCGGCGGTGCGGGCGGCATGGTGGTGGGCGCGGACGACGACATCGACGCGGAGGGCTGCGACCCGGGCTTGCGTGTCGTAGGTGATGCGCACCGCGGTGCCCGGATCCTGCCGGTCGACGGCCGGCTGCTGTCGCGCGCCGGCGGCGTGCAGCAGGGAGCGCAGGCCGGGGCGCAGGCACGCGACGCCGGGGACGGCCAGGACGGCGTCGGTGACCTGCTGGGTCAGGGCCTTGGCCCGGTCGTTGTTCACGGCCTGGACTCCCGCGGCTGGGTGGGGGGTTCGTGGAGGTCGGTGACGGTGACGTTCAGGTCGCCGAGGGCAAGGCCGAGGTGCTGACGGGCGGCGCGGGTCAGGCTCTCACGTACGGCGCGGGTCGTGTCGGGGAGGTCTCGTCCGTAGACGACGGTGATGCCGAGGTGGACGGTGGAGGGGCCGCGTGTGGGGTGGGTGCGGCTGCCGGGCGGGGTGATGCGGCAGCTGCCTGCACGTACGCCGGGCACCTGTTCGGCCGCCGCGCGCAGGACGCGCGCCGCGACGGACTCGTAGATCCAGCTGTCCTCGCTCACCTCGCCGAGCGGCAGGTTGCGGCCGGGGCGCAGCTCCAGACGGACCGCGTCCATGACGCGCCGGACCACGGCGGTGGTGTCGATGTCGGCGGGTGGTGCGGGCGTGGCGGGAAGTGCCGCGGCCCGCAGGCGGCGAAGGTCGTCCACGGCCTGCCGGCAGGAGACGCAGGTGGCGGTGTGCGGGTCGGTGTCGGGCCGGTCGGCGCGTTCCCAGACGTCGGCCAGGTCCCTGCCGCAGGCCAGGACCTCCAGGTCTTCGTCGTCGGGGTCGTCCTGGGGCCGGGGGTTGTTCATCGCCATGCGGCCATCGCCTCCGTCAGCATGCGCCGGGCCCGAAACACGCGTGCGCGGACCGCCTCGGGCCGGATGCCCACCGCCTGGGCGATCGTCTCGTAGGACCGGCCCTCGATCTCCCGCAGCACCCAGCACACCTTCTGCTCGGCGGACAGCAGGCTCATGGCCTGCGCGAGGTCGCGTACGGCGGCGTGCGACTCGGCGGCTCGGGCGGGTGAGGACTGGTACTCCGGTGCGGCCGGTTCGGCGACCGCGTCGAGGTCGGCCGCGGGCCTGCGGGCCCGCAGCAGGTTCAGGCACCGGTTGGTGACGATGCGGTACAGCCAGGTGCCGAAGCCGGCCTCTCCCCGGTACTCGGGCAGGCTGCGCCAGGCGCTGACGAACGCGTCCTGCAC
Organism: Streptomyces sp. NPDC104202; assembly: GCF_055584185.1. Lineage (NCBI taxonomy): Bacteria > Bacillati > Actinomycetota > Actinomycetes > Kitasatosporales > Streptomycetaceae > Streptomyces > Streptomyces sp. NPDC104202. The sequence goes on from NZ_JBVJMN010000052.1 coordinate 14,763, forward strand.
GGCGTCCTCGGCCTCGGCTCGACCGCCCAGCAGGCGCTCGGCGAGCTGCAGCATCGCCGGCGAGTGGCGGTGGACCAGCATCTCGAACGCCTCCTCGTCCCCTTCCGCGGCCCGCACGGCCAACAGCCGGTCGTCGGCCTCGGCCATGTCCTGGCATCCGTTCGGGCCCCACCGAGCGTTCAACGCGGGCTCCTTCCAGCCTCCACTGCTTTGACACCGCCTGCCCGGCTTTCGTTACGCCACAGGGATCCGCACAGTCGTTCACCCGTTCACGACCAGGAGTCCGTAACGGATGGCGCACTCGCGGTGTCAAAGGAGTGGAAACGCCCACCGCTCGTCGAAGGAGCAGCAGTCATGACGGCAACGGCAACGCAGGAGAAGACCCCGGCCCGCCCGGACCACGTCGGCGGTCCCGTGCGCGGGGAGGGCCGCACACAGGTCGACGAGCCCGGCGGCACGCGCGGCAGGACATCGATCGCGGACACCGTGGTGGTGAAGATCGCCGGGAGGGCGGCGCGGGAGATTCCCGGGGTCCACGACATGGGCGGCGGCCTGTCCCGGACCCTGGGCGCGGTCCGCGACCGGGTGCCCGGCGGCCGCCCGAACGTCGGGCGCGGAGTGAAGGTCGAGGTGGGCGAGCGCCAGGCCGCCATCGACGTCGAACTGGTCGTGGAGTACGGCGTCCCGGTCCCGGACGTGGCTCGCGACGTCAGGGACAACGTGATCGCCGCGGTGGAGCGGATCACCGGTCTGGAGGTCGTGGAGGTCAACATCGCGGTCACCGACGTCCACCTGCCCGGCGACGACGAGGACGACGCCACCGAGGCACGGGTGGCGTGAGCGGCCCACACCCCCTGGCCGGGACGGACGACGTCGATGCGGGAAGAGAGGCAACAGCCATGAGCAGGGACGTTCTCGGGCTGATGGTCGGGATGGCACTGGGATTTGCCGGCTGGTTCGGCGGCTTCGGGGCGTTCCTGCTGGTCGCCGCCCTCGGCGGCCTCGGCTACGCCGCGGGCCGCTACGTCGAGCGGGGCGGAGACCTCCGCGACCTCCTGACGATCGAACGCAGGCAGCGGTGAGCACCACCGGGCGAGGCGTCACCACCGTCGCCGACCGGGTGGCCGCCAAGATTGCCCGGCAGGCGGCCGCCGAAGCCACCGGCCCGGCCGGCGGCCAGGTGACGAGAGCGTCCGCCGGCACACGCGGACGCCGTGTCGAGGTCACCGTGGAGGTGACCCTGCCCCTGCAAGCCGCAGGCGACACGGACCGGATGACGCGCCTGCGCGACCACCTGACCAGCCGCACCCGCTCCCTGACCGGCCTGCCCATCGCGCCCGCGGACCTACGGGTCCGTCAGCTCACCGCCCCCACCGCCGGACCCCGGCCGGCTCCCGGGCAGCCACCACCCGCCACGGCCGGCAGACCGTGGTCCCCACGGCGAACGGTCACCGCGGCCCTCGCCCTGGCCCTGGCCCTGCTGTCCACCCTGCTGCTGTGGACCGTCCTCCACCCACACCTGCCCGGCACGCCAGCGCCGCCCTGGGGGCCGGTACGCCAGTGGCTGACCGCGTCCGGCCACCAGTCGCACCTCCACCTGGCGGCGGCCGTGGCGGCCGCCGCCGGCGGATGGCTGATCCTCCTGGCCCTCAGCCCCGGCCACCGCCGCCTGCTGCGCCTAGGATGCCCGCCACCCGCCCGGGCAGTGATCAGCCGCAGGCACGCCGCGCGTCTCGTCCAGGCGGCCGTCGCCGAGGTGCCCGGACTGCGCCTCCACCGGGTCCGCTTCACCCCGCGCAAGGTCACCGTCCGCGCCGAAGCCGCCTACGGCACGCCGCAGGACGTCCGCGACCAGACCCTCGAAACCGTCGAACGCACCCTGCGAACCATCCCGCTGCGCCACACACCGCACCTACGGCTCGTCCTCCGCGACACCCGCGACCCCCACACCGTCGCAGAGCCGCCGGCCCCGAAGGACGCAGATGTCTAGCCGCACCGTGACCAACCGCACGACGCTCACCCTCACCGGCCTCGCCCTCCTGGCCGTCGGCGTGACCGCCACCCGGCTCGCCGACGACACGCTCCTCACCACCGCCGTCCGACACCTGCGGCACACGGACCACCGCGTTCTCCTCGCCGCCGGGGGTGCCGGCCTGGCCGCCGCACTGGCCCTGCTGACCGCACAGATTCCACGCCCGGCCCCCCGCCGCCTGTCCCTCCCCGCCCCAGGCTGCCACCTGGACAGCAGGGCCCTCCGGCACGCCGTCCAAGCCGGCTGCGCCACCGTGCCCGGCGTCGCACGAGCCCGCTGCCGCCTCACCGGCACCAGACACACGACGCGCATCTCCCTCACCCTCACCCTGAACCCCACCGCACACCCCAGCGACATCCTCACCGCCGTCTCCGACAGCGTCCTCACCCGGACCGCACCCCTGCTCACACCCCGACGGGTCCACACCCGCATCCGACTGCGGGTCCAGAGCCCCCGACCGAAACGAGCGCTCTGACAACACCGCAGCCGCCGACACCGTCTGTGCCCCCTGCCATCCCGTACGCCGTCCGCCGCGAGCCCGGCACCGCTCGCCTCGCCTCCCTGGACCGCGGCGGCCCGGAGACCGCGCAAGCCGACCTGTCGGCGGCCTTGTCGGCGAGCGTGCGCCGGTCGCCTCGCTCAGCGCAGCGCGCCGCGGGGGATCGGGGCGTGCGGCGAGGTACGCGCGCACGCGGGCGGCCTCGTGCCAAAGGGCCGCCGGGTGGTGTGCCGGAGCGCCCGCGGCGGAGTGCGGTGCGGTCACTGCGGCGACGAGCGGAGGCGGCAGCGCCCCCCGTTCCGCCGCGGTGTGCCGGGCTGCGGCCGACCTCGTGTCCCGGCGCGCCGATCGGCTCACAGACCCTGCGGCCTCGCCGTGAGCCACGCCCTCCGCATGCCGGTCAGGGCCGTGCCCCGTTCCGGAGCACGGCCCTTCGGACGATCGCGTCGGTCAGGCCGCGGAGGGGGAGATCGCCGTGGACTTGATCAGTGCGACGACGGAGGAGCCGGCGCCCTCGCCCGCGGGGACGGTCCCGTCCGGCGGTCGGTCAGGCGGCAGCGCGTCCGCGAGGCGACGTCGCGCTCTCATGCTCACGCCGGGCGGCATCGAGCAGCCGGGCCCAGGACCGCACCAGGGGCCGACGCTTGAGCAGGGCGCGCCTCTCCCGCTCCGTCATGCCACCCCAGACGCCGTGCTCGATCCGGCCGTCCAGCGCATGTGCCAGGCACTCGGCCCGCACCGGACACCCGGTACACAGCACCTTCGCCCCGCTTTGCGCGGCCCCCTCGACGAACAGCGCATCCGCGTGCGTCGTCCGGCACAAGGCCGACACCATCCAGTCCGTCATCCGCACCCACCCCACCCGTCCCCGCACTGCCCCCGCTCCCGGCCCGCCGCGTCGCAGCGAACTCACCGGCACCCGTGCCGCGTACCGACAGCGACCTCGGGTGAGGCTGCCAGGGCGGACGAACGGTGACCGGCCCGCACCACCGCGAGTGCGGGCCGGTCCACCATGCCCGGGCCTTGCGGACGGGGGAGGCCGCAGGCCCTGAGAGGAGCGGCCATGTCCGCCGCTCCCGTCCCTTGTGCCCGCGAAGTGCGCCCTCATACACGCGACGTTCGACATCGCCCTGCGGGCCCTCGGGGAATCCGGGCCCGCGGACCCGGTCCGCGCCCGCGGGCTCAGGGTTGTCGGTGCCGGACCCGTAGGGGTGCGGGGCGTCCGGCGGTACTTGAGGGGGATCGCGAAGCCATCCCGTGGCAGGACCGGACGTCGACCGTCGGAATCGGAGACTTGAGGTGATCCACGAGAGTGATCCGCGAGAACTTGGGGGCGGCACGGTGCTGCGAGCTGGACGAACGAAATCCCTCCTGACGGCCGGTGCGGCGACGGCCGTGCTGGTGACGCTCACCCCGGCGACGGGGTTCGCCGCGCAGGAACCGCTCGCGGGGCCCGGGCGGCAGCAACTGCGCTGGGAGCGTTGCGCACAGGACCAGCCGGCGTCACTGGAATGCACCACGGTGAAGGTGCCGCTGGACTACGGCGATCCGCACGGCCGGACCATCGGCATAGCGGTGTCGCGGCTGAGGGCGGGCGATGCCGCGAAGCGGCGCGGTGTGCTGCTGATGAACCCCGGCGGTCCCGGGGGTCCCGGGCTGACCATGCCGGCCGGGATGGCGCCGTTGCTCGCCCCGGAGGTGCGTGAGCGCTTCGACCTGATCGGCTTCGACCCGCGGGGGGTCGGACGCAGCGCGCCGGTCCACTGCGGGCTGGCGGAGGACGAGCAGGAGCTCAACCACCCTTATCGCGCCGCGACGTTCGGCCAGGACGTGGCCAGGGCGCGAAGTGTGGCGGACAAGTGCCGGGCCACGTCCGGTGACCTGCTGCCCCACATCACCACCCGGAACACGGCCCGGGACATGGACGCGATCCGGGCCGCGCTGGGCGAGCGGAGGATCTCCTACCTGGGCCACTCGTACGGCACGTACCTGGGCGCCGTCTACACCCAGATGTTCCCGCGCAGGACCGACCGCTTCGTCCTCGACAGCGCACTCGACCCGTCGCGGGTCTGGCGGGGCGTACTGCGCGGGGCGACCGAGGCCGCCGAACTCGCCTTCACCCGCTGGACGGAGTGGGCCGCGGCCCGCGACGCCACGTACGGGCTGGGCGCGACCCCGCAGGAGGTGCGCGCGGCGTTCTGGGAGCTGGTCGCGCGCGCCGACCGCGCGCCGATCGTGCTGGAGGGCCAGCCCTTCGACGGCGACGCGATCCGCGCGCAGTACCGGGCCTTCGTCCACGTCGAGGCCGTCACGCCGTTCGTCGTCGCGCTCAAGGCCGCGGCGGCCGGTACCCCGGCCCCGGCGCGCACCCTCCCGCCTTCCACCTCGGCGGTGGCCGCCGAAGCACCTGATGTCGACAACGTGGTGTCGGCCGCCTGGACCATCCTGTGCGGCGAAGGCCGGAGCTGGCCGCGCGATCCCGAGCAGTACCGCCGCGACGCGATCCGGGACCGTGCCGCCCGCCCCCTGGCGGGTGACTTCGGCGCCACCATCCAGCCCTGTGCGTTCTGGAAGTCCGCGCCGCGCGAGGCGGCCACGGTGGTGGACAACGAGGTCGAGGCGCTGATCGTGCAGAACGCATGGGACCCGCAGACGCCCTTGGCGATGGCCGAGGGCATGCGTCGCGCCCTGCACGGCGCCCGCATGGTCACGGTCGCCGGGGGTCAGGGTCACGGAGTGCTGGTGACCGGCCGACCTTCCTGCGCCGACGACGACGTCACCCGCTACCTGACGACGGGCCGGCTCCCCGCGAAGGACCGCACCTGCAGCTGACGGACCGTGACGGCTGCCCGGGGGCCCGGGTCCCCGGCAGCCGCCGCTGTTCAGCGCAGGACGGCGGCCAGCAGGTCCGCGCCCAGCGTCGTGACGTCCGGGAGGCTGAGGGTGTAGTGGACGTAGCGGCCGTGCCTGCGGGTGGTGAGCAGCCCCGCGCGGCGCAGGACGGCGAGGTGGCGGGAGACCTCCGGAGGGGAGAGCTCCCAGGCGTGGGCCAACTCACCGGTGGTGTGCGGGCCGCGGGCCAGGGTACGCAGCAGTCGCAGCCGCACCGGATGCGCGAGTGCCTCCAGGCGGAGGGTGACGGTTTCCAGCGGCACCGGCAGTGAGGGACTCGCATCGGCCACGGGGTACTGCACCACCGGCTGCCATCCCGGTGCATGGATCACCACCAGGTGCGGGCGCCCGAAGTAGCTGGGGATGAAGGTGACCCCGCTGCCGTGGGCGGCGGTCGCGTCGTCCTGCAGCTTGTCCACGACGATGCCCTCGCCGTCCGGTGCCAGGGTGACCGCGCCGGAGACCGAGGCGAGTGCCACCCCGATGCCCTGTCGCTTCCGCAGGTCGTTCTTCAGCCGCAGGTCGGTGGCCAGGTGCACGGCGATCCGTGTCCAGGCGGCGTCGAAGAACACCTCGGCGCACCGCTCGAGGGCGTGGCGCACCCGTGCCCGTACGACGCCCGGGTCCGCGAGCAGCCGCGCGGCGAACGCCTCCTGGAGGGGGCCGCGGGCCTGGGCCAGGTCCAGGGCCCGTTCGCGTGCGGCCCGGTCGGCGAGCGGCGACGGCGCCGCGAAGCGGACACGGTTGCTGCCGCACGTGGTGGTGAGCGCGGCGGTCACATAGGTCTCGTCGTCGATCCGGTCCACATCGTCCAACTCCTCGGCGAGGGACAGCCGCGGCCTGGCGGGGACCAGGAAGTCCGCTCGTGAGGAACGCCAGAGGAACTGCGCCTCCCGCAGCCGCTCGGCCAGGTCCGGTGGCATCGCGGACCATACGTCCCCGGCCCAGTCGGCCATCTGCGGGTGATGCCCGGGTTCGGCCAGGACGTGCAGCATCGCGGTGAGCTCGGCCAGCGGGGAGGCGGCGAACCGCAGCCGCTCGGCCGGAAGCCCGGTGATGTCGATGCGCAGCGTCATCTCCCCATCATCGACGGCCGGGCGGACGGAGACGGCGCCGGTTGACGATGTTCGTCAACCGGCGGGCCCGGTGCGACGGCCCGGCACGACCTTGAGCGCCATGACATCCACCCTTCACCCTCGCCTCCTCCTGCGTGCCTCCGGAGGACCCCGCTACGCCGTCGCCCTGGCCGTGGACGCGCTCGGCACCGGACTGCTGCGACCCTTTCTGCTGCTTTACGGCGTGACGGTACTCGGCCTCTCCGCACCTGCCACCGGCGCCGCCATGACCGTCGGCATCGTCGCGGGTCTCGTGTGCGTGCCCGCGGTGGGACGATGGCTCGACCACGGCGCACGCAGTACGGCCGTCGCGGCGTCGATGTTGGTGAGGGTGGTGGGCGTGGCGCTGCTGATGGCCACCCCGACGGGGAACGTCGGGCTGTTCGCGACGGCCGCGCTCTTCCTCGGCATCGGCAACCAGGCGTGGCCCGCCGCCCACGCCGCCCTGGTGGCCACGCTCGCCCACGGCCGAGAACGTGACGCCGCCCTCGCGGGCAGCCGTGCCCTGCGCAACGCCGGCCTGGGCGCGGGTGCACTCCTTGCCGCCGTCTGCCTGGCGGGTGGCACCACCGCCCTGCAAGCGCTGGCGGCGGTGACCGCCCTCGCCTACCTCGTGGCGGCGGCCCTGACGTGGTCGGTCCGTGTGCGGGCCCACCCTGCCGCCACCGCGCCCACGGCCGAGGAGGCGTCCGGGAAGCCCGTACCCCGGATGCGTGCGCTGCTGGCCGCCCATGTGATCTACGCCTTCTGCCTCAACGTTCCCGAGATCGCTCTCCCTCTGGTCCTGGTGACGCAGCTGCACGCCTCTCCGGCGTGGCCGGCGGCCGTCTTCGTGGCCAACACCGTCCTGGTGGTCACCCTGCAACTGCCGGTCACCGTCCTGCTGTCACGATGGCCCCGCCACTCCGTGCTGGCCGTCGGAGGCGTGGTGCTGACCGTGTCGTACCTCGGTTTCCTCGCGGCCACCTCGCTGGGACACGGCTGGGGCGCCCCGGCTGTCGCCGCGGTGTCCGTGCTCTGCACCTTCGGCGAGATCATCTATGCGGGCAGCGCCACCGCACTCGTCGCTGCCCTCACGCCCGAACATGCCCTGGGACGCGCCCTCGCCCGCTTCCAGTTCTCCACGGGGTTCGGCCTCGCCACCTCGCCGGCCGTCATCACCGCCCTCGCACCCCGCGGCCCGATCGCCCTGTGGGGCACCCTCGCCGCCGCGACACTCCTCTCCGCCTCCGCCGTCGCCCGCCGAGCCGGCCACTGACGCCAGGAGAGCAGCCGCGCGCCCTCCCCGGGGCGAAGCCCGGGCCGGACGTACGGGCTCCGGCCCATCGGGCAATCGGCCGGTTCGGCGGGGGAATTCGCCGACCGTTCGCACCGCGTCCCCCTGGGGGGAGGAGTCCCGTTCGGTGGAGAGCGGGACCGTCGGGCCCGCCGCATTCCCCATGAACCCCAGGATGGACACCAGTGACCGCATCGACCGCTCGCCGTCGGCGTCGCGCTCTTTCCCGTCTCCTCGTCGCCGGGCCGCTCCTCGCGGCGGGAGCGCTGACCGGCGTACCGGCGGCGCACGCCGCCGCAGCGGACGACGTCCGCGTCAACGAGGTCGTCACCACCGGTGGTGTCAACGACTCGATCGAGCTCTCCAACAAGGGCACCGCAACGGTCGACATCTCGGGCTGGATCCTGAAGGACGACGACTCGAGCCACTCCTACAAGATCGCGTCGGGAACCACGCTGCCCGCGGGCGGGTTCCGCGCGTTCGACGTCAGCGCCAAGTTCGGTCTGGGCTCCCAGGACGAGGCCCGTCTCTACCTCGCCGACGGCAGGACCCTCGTCGACAGCTTCTCCTGGAGCAGTCACTCCGACCCGTCCTGGTCGCGCTGCGCCGACGGTACCGGTTCCTTCAAGCAGGCGGCCACGGTGACCCTGGGCGGCGCGAACAGCTGCGGCACCGGCGGTGGGGGCGGCGGCTCGACGCCCGTCGCGTGGCCCGGCGCCGGCAGCGTGGCGACCGCGGACGGTTCCGACGTGTTCGGTCAGGACCTCAGCGGCCTCTACCAGGAAGGCTCCGTCATGTGGGCCGCGCAGAACAGCGGCAGGCTGTGGCGCCTGGTCCGGGACGGGGCCGGCGGCTGGAAGCCCGACACCGCCGGCGGCTGGTCCGCCGGCAAGGCCCTGCGCTTCCCCGGTGGCTCCGGCAGTGCCGACAGCGAGGGCGTCACCCTGACCGGTGCCGGTTCGGCCGGCGGGGCGTTCGTCGCCAGCGAGCGCAACGGAGACGCCTCCGGCACCAGCCGGCTGTCGGTGCTGAAGTACGACGTCAGCGGCTCCGGTTCCTCGCTGACCGCCACCAAGGAGTGGAACCTCACCTCCGACCTGCCCTCGACCGGCTCCAACCTCGGCCTCGAAGGGATCACCTGGGTCCCGGACACCGCGCTGACCGCCGCCGGGTTCAAGGACGCCTCGACGGGAACGACGTACGACCCGGCGCGCTACGCCGCCCACGGCGGCGGCGTGTTCTTCGTCGGCGTCGAGGGGACCGGCATGATCCACGGCTACGTCCTGGCCGACTCCGGCTCCTTCACCCGTGTCGCCTCCTTCGCCAGTGGGATGTCCGGCGTGATGGAACTGCAGTGGGAGCCCCAGGCCGCGCGCCTGTGGGCGGTGTGCGACGACACCTGCGACGGCAGGCACCGCACCCTGACGATCGACACCAGCGGTTCCTTCGCCACCGCCGCCGTCTACAACCGCCCGGCCGGCATGCCGAACTACAACAACGAGGGGTTCGCCCTCGCCGGCGCCGACGAGTGCGTGGCCGGGTCCAAGCCCGTGTACTGGTCCGACGACACCAATGACGGAGGCCACGCACTGCGCCGGGGGACCGTCACCTGCTGACCCGGGCCCCCGCACCGTCCCCGGCCCAGGGTCCGCCCGGCCGGAGCGTAGGGAACGGCTCACGTCTTCCCGGCCCCTCGGCGGTTCCCGACCGTCGGGAGGCCGGGCCCCTGAGCTCGTGCCCGCGCGTACGCCGCCGGCGCACGGAAGCCCCCGGAGCCCGCCCGTCGGCTGCCGGGGACGAACAGGTCACCCGTCCAGTGCGGCGATGCGGGTCCGGGCCTCGGTGAGGCGGGTGGGATCGGCCGCGCTGCCCAGGGCGAGGCATCGCGAGAAGGCATCCCGGGCTTCGGCACGGTGACCGGCGCTCAGCAGGCTCGTTCCGAGGTGCACCAGGGCACGGCTCTCCATGGCCGTGTTGCCGCTGGCGCGGCAGAGCTCCACGGCGACGCGCAGGTGCTCCGCGGCCGCTGACCAGTCTTCGAGACTCGCGTGGGCGCCACCGATGAGCACCCGCAGGTTCGTGCGGGTGAAGTCGGCGATGTGGGGTTCGACGCGGTCGCCGACGTGGTCGAGGAACGCGAGGGTGTCCTGGATCTCGGCGATCGACTCCTGGTGCAGTCCTCCGTCGACGAGGATCTGCCCGTGTTCGACCCGGCACTGGAGGGCGCCGTGCAGATCACCGGCGGCCTCGAAGAACGCGGCCGACTCCTGGTTGTGCCGGGCCGCCGACGCGTAGTCGCCGAGCAGCCTGAAGGCCCAGGCGGTGTACTTGTGGGCCCAGCCCTGCTGCGGGAGGTCGTCGGCCCGGCGTGCTGCCGCGAGGGCCTGGGCCGAGCGGTCGAGACTGTCCCGGTGCCGGCCTTCGCAGACGAGCAGGGCCCAGGAGTGGTAGTTGAGGTGCGTGGCCTCCAGAAGGGGGTCGCCCAAGGTCTGGGCACACCGCGCGGCGGTGGCGAAGACCTCGGGCCAGTGACCCCAGAAGATCCACTGGTCGGAGAACCAGTGCAGCGCCTCGGCGACGTCGACGACCTGGGCATGGGAGCCCTCGGCGGCGGCGGCGCGCAGGGCGGCCAGCCAGTTGTCGCCCTCGGTCTGAAGCCACCGGCGGGCGTGTTCCGCGGTGGAGAGGTCGATCGTGCCCTGCCACGTGGCGGGTGGGGCGCCGTGGTCGGGCTCGTACCACCGACCCGCCATGACGGTGGTCTCCAGGAGCCACCGGTGGAGGGCCGACCCAGCGGCTGCGGTCACCTCGGCCGGCTCCTCCGCCCGCAGCCGGCCGCGAGCGTACAGGCGCAGCAGGTCGTGGAAGCGATAGCGATCCTGGTCCGTGTTCAGGAGGCCGGTCTCGACGAGCTCCTCCAGCGTGTCCTCCGCGTCGAACAGCGACTGCCCGGTCAGCCGGGCGGCGCCGGCGGCCCCGGCGTCGGGTCCTTCGACCAGGGACAGCAGCCGGAACATACGGGCCGCGGCCGGGGTGAGCTGACGGTAGGACAAGTGGAAGGCCGCGGGCAGATGGAGGTCGCCGGCCGTGAGCGTGTCCAGTCGGTGCTCCTCCAGGGAAAGCCGGTCGGCGAGGCGGCGCACGCTCCAGCCGGTACGCGTGGCCAGCCAGTTGCCCGCCACACGAAGGGCGAGCGGCAGGTTCCCGCAGTGGACGGCCACCTCGGCCAGCGCGCCCGGATCCGACTCCGCCCGCTCCCGCCCGACCAAGGAGGTCAGAAGAGCTTCGGCCTCCGCCGACGAGAGCTCGCCGAGAGCCAGCCGGTGCACGCTCTCCAGGCCCGTGAGCATCCGCCGGCTGGTGACCACCACCATCCCCGCGCCCGCACCCGGAAGCAGCGGGCGCACCTGCGCCTCGTCCCGGGCGTTGTCCAGCACCAGCAGGCAACGTCGCTCCGCCAGCACCCGCCGGCACAGTTCCGGATGTCCCTGCGAGCCGGCCATGGCCAGGTCGCGGTCCGCCACCCCGAGGGCCTTCAGCACCCGGAGCAGAAGCTCGGCCGAGTCGGGCGGGTCCTCGTCCGTACCCCGCAGGTCGAACATCAGCTGTCCGTCCGGGAAGCGCCAGGCCGACTGGTGTGCGGCACGCAGCGCCAGGGTGGTCTTGCCGGCGCCGGGCGGCCCGGAGACCGCGACCACCACGGGTATCCCCTCGGCCTCCTGCTCGGCCAGCGTCGTCAGCCGTGCCAACTCCGCCTCGCGTCCCACGAAGTCGTCGACGCCGCGGGGGAAGGAACGCAGCCCCGTCGCCGTAGGACGGGGTGTACGGCCCTTCCGGGCGGTGGCGAGCAACCGCTCGCGTTCGGTCGTGCTCAGCTGCAGTCCGTCCGCGAGTGCGGCGACCGTCCTGCGCTGGGGCGTGGTGACCCGGCCTCGCTCCAGGTCGCCTATCCCGCGGACACTCACCCCCGACGCCTCCGCCAAGGCTTCCAGCGTCAGCGACGCCTCCCCTCGCAACCGCCGCAGCAGTGTCCCGAACTCCGGGCCGACGCCGGTCATCCTTGCCTTCCTCCACCCCTTGCCACGCACACGATGTGACCATTCTGCCTGAGGGGAAGGACCTGGTTTCCGCGGATCACTCCGGGATGTTCCCAGCTCGCAGGCGTCGAAAGCCGTGCCGCAGGGTCGGGGGAGTGCCATCGCGCCTACGCGGAGTCACCGGTACGCCGTCATCCGGGCGACGCGCCACCGGTCGGGGACGGGGCTGCCGCCTCGCCGCCGTGACGCGGGTGTCACGGCTCCTCGGTGGGGAGCCAGGCGCCGTGGAGGCCGAGGGGGACCCTGACGGGGAGGGAGACGCGGGCGAGGGGACCCGAGGCGGGGTCCTCCGCGGCGAAGACGAGGAACCAGCTCGTGCCGTCGGTGCGATCAGTGGCGAAGGTCATCCAGTATCCATGGTCCTCCGAGCCCGCGTGGGGTCCCGGCTCGGGGGCGAAGACGGGCTCGCCGACGGCGAGATCACCCGCTGCCCAGACCTCGCCGGCACCGGTCTCGACGTCGAACCACCGCAGGGCGTCGTACTCTCCGGGCAGCAGGTCGACGCGGCCGGTGCCGGTGGCCATGGCGGTACGGCGGTGGCGCCTGCTGAGGCGGCGGTCGTCGATCCGGGGGAACTCGACCCGGGAGTCGTCCAGGACGGAACGTGTCATGCGGCCTGCCGCGGGATCGATCCGCGCGCGGACGAGGCGAGCGGTGGCCGGTCCGGCACCGTCCGGGGCGGGCCCGACCGTGAGGCGGTTCCATTCGACGTAGTCGAGGACGACGGGCGCCGCCGGCTCGGGACCGTCGTCGTACGCGTTGACCGAGTGCCACATCCAGAAGGCGTCGTCGGAAGCCCGGACCGGGGCCCCGCCGTCGCGCGGGACGAGCGCCACGTGGGTGCCGCGCTCGGGCCGCCAGGCGAGGAAGGAGCCGCCGGACATGGCCGCCTCGAGGTCGATGAAGGCCGGGGCCAGCACCAGGACCACGTAGCGGGCGGTCAGGGCCATGTCGTGGATCATCACGGGCTCGTCCACGCCCGCCACCGGGGTCGGTCCCCGCGTCACACCACCGTGGGGACCGAGGACGGACCACGTCAGATACGGCGGCTCCAAGGCGTAACAGAAGACGACCATCTCACCCGTGACCGGATCGATCTTGGGATGGGCGGTGATGCCCGCGGATAGCCCGCCGTCGAAGTCCTCCCGTCCGAGCGTCGTCAGATCCGCGTCGACGCGATACGGACAGGCCGACTCGGCCAGCGCCAGCATGCGGCCCGCATGGCGGACGACGTTGATCTCGGGCAGGTCCTTGAAGGTGTCGGCGAGCTCCGGGCCCACGACGTCGGCGCCGGGCAGGATCAGCGACTCCAGACCGCCCCACAGCGCGCGCCCGGCCCTCTCCTCGGCGAGGAGCGCCGGTGTGCGGACGAAGCGGTTGTGGTACTCGGCCTGGCCGTCGGACACCCGCACCGCGTGCAGCATCCCGTCCCCGTCGAGGGGATAGAGATAGGAGCCGATCGGGGTGAACCGGGGATTCGGTCCGTTGCGCACGTACATCCCGTCCAGTTCGGGAGGCAGCGCGCCGATCACCCGCAACTCGGCCACGTCGACCTCATCGGTGACGGGCGCGAAGGAACCGAGCAGATGCGGGACGCGCGTGGGGTCGAAGCGGGCCGGCGCGTGGGTGTTCACGGAACCTCCAGGCAGGGTCGCCGGCGGCGCCCGCACTTCGGCGCACGGCGCCGCTCCCCTCCATTGAAACGCCCAGCATGCCGCCTCGCCAGGCGGCTCTGATGTGATGCCCGGTGCGGGTGGGGTGATTCAGGTTCAGTGGGGGATGCCTGGCCGGTGACCGGGTGGAGGTGTGGGGGGATCGGTCCGGAGGAGGGCGGCGCCGAGTGGTGTGAGGGTGTGCAGGACCTGGTTGGCGGTGCGGCGGCTGTTGATCAGCCGGGCGTCACGGAGTGCGGAGGTGTGCCGGGTCGCCGCGGGGGTGGAGATCCCGGCGGCGCGGGCGAGTTCGCCCGTCGTCGCTCCCGCCGCGCAGGCATGGAGGATGACGGCGCGACTCCGCCCGACGACTCCGGCCAGGGCCGCCATGGCGGTCGGTGGCCCCGGGACCCTCTCGGTGTTCTGCAGGCCGTCGAGGACGGAGTACACGACGACGGGTGGCAGTTCCGGGTCGGCGATGGGTACCGGCGCGGCCCAGCAGAAGTAGGAAGGGACGAGGAGCAGTCCCCGGCCGTCCAGATGGAGGTCCCGGTCGTCGCCGAGCGCGGTCACGTGGAGGACCGGCGGCTCCCACCGCATGGTCGGCCGCAGGCTTCGGAGGAGTCCGTCGATCCCGTCGGTCAGCAGGGCACGGGTGCGCAGCCGCCGCTCGGCCTCCAGGGTCGCCTGGACGTGGTCGGCCTGGGGCGCGACGACGGCGTCGTAGTACGCCCGCAGGAGCCGTACGAACTCGGTGCGGGTCTCCGTCTCGGCCAGGCGCGGCGCCCAGGGGGGAGCGCCACTCACCTGGGCGAGCATCGTCACCTCCTGCACCACGGTCCGAGGAGGGGTGGACAGGATGGCGTCGACACCGGAGTCCCAGCCGCTGCTCCCGGCGGCCGGAGTCAGGAAATCGGGGAAATAGGCAGCCCGCGGAAAGAGAGGCAACAGCATGGTGCGTACAGCGGTTTCCAGTCCTTGCTCGCGAAGCCGGATCCGCGCGGTGCGATGCCATTCGGCATAGGCCCAGCGCCCTCTGCGGGTCTGGAACCGGTGCAGGCTGGACGTGATCTCCCAGAACGGGTCCGCGGCGGCGGCGACACGCGTGCGTCCGAGATCGGCGTCGGTGAAATGGATGCGGAGCAAACGGTTCTCCCCGTTCTCCGTGCGTCTTTAACCTACGGCGAAACATGATGGCTGGCGCCGTTCACGGCTGACAAGGTTCGCCGTATCGCACACGCAGTTTCGTCGTCCGGTCCTCAGGCGGGACGACGCGCTTCCTGCCCGATTCCCCCCGAAGGAGATCCCTGTGCGCAAGTCCGTCAACGCACTGCTCGCGACCGTCCTGGCCCTGGGTGGTGCCGGAGCGACGGCGCTGGCCACGGCCGCCCCGGCCTCGGCCGCCAACCCGACGTGCAACTGGAGCGCCTCGTACTACGGGGCCTGGGTGCCCAACTACGGCACGACCAGCGTCAACGTCAACTGCGCCCTCTCCCAGGGCGTCATGAACAGCGTCGGGGTGGGCACGCTGCAAGAGACGCTCAACCTGTGTTACGGCGAAAAACTGGTCGTGGACAGGGACTTCGGAGCTGCCACCGAGGCCGCGTTGCGCCGCGCCCAGCAGAAGGCGGGGACCACCGTGGACGGTGACTACGGTCCGGCCACCCGGAAGGCGATCAAGCACAAGCCGCTCAGCGGCAGCACCTGCGTCCGGGTTCCCTGACCTCGGTCCCCGGTAGCGCCCCGCCGGCCTGGCGGCGTGGTCCGACGACCGGGGCGCCGGCCCGGCAGAGCTCCGTCGGCCTGACGTCGGCGGAGCTCTGCCGGGCCTGACGTCGGCGGGGCTCTGCGTGCGGGATCCGTACGCCGGGCCCCGGACACAGGGGGGAGCCCCGCTGCCCTCATCGACACCGGGGCCATGTCCCCCGAGTTCCCTCCGTTGTGCAGAGTGGCCGACGTACTCGTCGGGTCCCGGCTCGCGCGCCATCGGCGGCCACGGCGAACTGCTCGTCAGGCACGCGCGCGCTCGGCCGCCTCGCTGATCCGGTCCCCGGGACGGGGGCGGCAGCCGCCGTTCTCGCGGCGGCGCGGAGACCGTTCCGGTCCCGTTTCGCCGCCGAGGAGATCGGAGTCTCCCGGCACGCACTCCACGTCACCGTTCACGGCGAACGAACCCTGCCGTCAGCCGCCGCGGCTCCCGAAAGTCTGTCGACCGGCAGCCGGACCGGGACCGGCCGCTGCCGGCGCGCGCGGGCTGCCGGCAGGTCATAACGCGGGTCTTATGCCCGAAGGGATGGCTCCCATTGGTCATGTCCACGCCCATACTCGGCGGCGATGACACCCGAGCCCCCCCACGATCGGAGTGGATTGTGCAGCCCACCAGATGGACGGCGGCCGTGACGGCGATGGCGCTTTCCGCGAGCCTCGCCGGAGCCCTCGCCGGAACGGCGTCGGCGGCGCGGCCGGCACCGGCCCAGAAGGACAGCCCCGTGTCCCGCGCGGTCGCGGCCGCGGACCTGGCGGTCGACAGCGGTCTCGACACGCTGGTCAACTCGGCCCAGGAGCAGTACGAGCGACGTCTCGTCACCCCGTGGCTGAAGGACCTCTACTCGGTCTCGTACGAGCGCAGCTATCGGGGACTACCGGTCGTGGGCGGCGACGCCGTGGTCCTCGCCGACGGTTCCGGCACGATCCGCGCCCTCCAGTCCGCCTCCTCCGTGCGCATCGACGTGGCGACCCGGCCGTCGGTCACCGCGAAGAAGGCCGAGGCCGCCTCGCGGAAGAAACTGGCGTCGGTCGACAAGGTCGACAGCAGCCGGCTGGTCGTCCGGCTCAAGGGCGACAAGCCGGTGCTGGCCTGGGAGACCGTGCTGCGCGGGCGTACCGCGACCGCGCCCAGCAAGCTGCACGTCTTCGTCGACGCACGGAGCGGCGCCGTCGTCGACAGTTACGACGACGTGGTCGCGGGCACCGGCAACAGCAAGTGGAACGGGCCCGGACCCGTCACCATCGACACCACCGCCTCGGGCTCCACCTACTCACTCCGCGACCCGAGCCGGACCGGCCTGAGCTGCGCCGACTACAGCACCAACACCGTCTTCTCGAAGTCGTCCGACTCCTGGGGCACCGGAAACCCCACGAGCAAGGAGACCGGCTGCGTCGACCTGATGTTCGCCGCGCAGAAGCAGTGGGACATGCTCGGTCAGTGGCTGGGCCGCAACGGCGTCAACGGCAACGGCCGCAGCTTCCCCGCCAAGGTCGGGCTGGGCGAGCTCAACGCCTACTGGGACGGCAGCTCGGTGACCATCGGGCGCAACAGCGCCAACGAGTGGATCGCCGGCGTGGACGTGGTGGCCCACGAGTACGGGCACGCCATCGACACCAACACCCCCGGCGGCACCAGCGGCCAGGAAGCCGGGCTCGGCGAGGCCACCGGTGACATCTTCGGCGCGCTCACCGAGGCGTACATCAACCAGCCCGCCCCCTACGACGTCCCCGACTACACGGTGGGCGAGGTCATCAACCTCCAGGGCCGGGGCCCGATCCGCAACATGTACAACCCGCCCGCCGTCAACAACGACCCGGCCTGCTACAGCTCGGCGATCCCCGGCACCGAGGTGCACGCCGCCGCGGGCCCGCTGAACCACTGGTTCTACCTGCTGGCCGAGGGCACCAACCCCGGCGGCGGCAAGCCCACCAGCAGTACCTGCAACCAGAGCACCCTCACGGGCGTGGGGATCCAGACCGCCGGAAAGATCTTCTACGGCGGCATGCTGCTCAAGACCAGCAGCATGAGCTACAAGAAGTACCGCACGGCCACGCTCAGCTCCGCGAAGTCGCTCGACGCGACCTGCGGTCTCTTCCTCAAGACGAAGGCGGCCTGGGACGCGATCACCGTGCCCGCGCAGTCGGCCGACCCGACCTGCACCCCGAGCGGCCAGAACGACGACTTCTCGATGTCGCTCACCCCCTCGTCCGGCACCGTCCAGCAGGGCGGCTCGGTGACCACCACCGTCGGCACGGCCACCACGACCGGCACCGCACAGTCGGTGGCGCTGACCGCGACCGGCCTGCCCGCCGGGGTGACCGCCTCCTTCAACCCCGCCACGGTCCAGTCCGGCCAGTCCTCCGTGCTGACCCTGACCGCCACCTCCAACGCGGCACCCGGCACGTCCACGGTCGTCGTCAAGGGGCAGGGCGCCACGCTGTCGCACACCACCGACTACACGCTCAACGTCGGCGGAACCCAGCCCGGCAACGACCCGCCGGACGTCGACGTCGCCAACGTGCAGGCGCACCTGGCCCAGCTCGGCACCATCGCGAGCCAGAACGGCGGCAACCGTCGTGCGGGCAGCGCCGGTCACACCCAGTCGCTGGCCTATGTGAAGGGCAAGCTGCAGGCCGCCGGGTACACGGTGACCGAGCAGAACTGCACCTCCTGCACCTACCCCTCGAACAACCTGATCGCCGACTGGCCGGGCGGCCCCGCCGACCAGGTCGTCATGTTCGGCGCGCACCTGGACGGCGTCTCGGCGGGCCCCGGAATCAACGACAACGGTTCGGGATCCGCGGCCCTGCTGGAGAACGCCCTCGTCCTCGCCCAGAAGAACCCGACGATGACCAAGCACGTCCGCTTCGCCTGGTGGACCGACGAGGAACAGGGCCTCAACGGCTCGGCGTTCTACGTCAACCGCCTCACGGCCGCACAGCGCGCGACCATCAAGGCGTACTACAACTTCGACATGGTCGGCTCCACCAACGGCGGCTACTTCGTCAACAACCTCAACTCCACCGCCGCCGCGCCCCTCAAGGCGTACTGGACCTCCCTGAACCTGGCGCCCGAGGAGAACACCGAGGGCCAGGGCCGCAGCGACGACTACTCCTTCCAGCAGGGCGGCATCCCCACCTCGGGATACGCGGCCGGCGCGAGCGCCCGCAAGACCGCGGCGCAGGCGCAGAAATGGGGCGGCTCCGCCAACAGCGCCTACGACTCCTGCTACCACAGCGCCTGTGACACCACGAGCAACATCAACGCGACGGTGCTGAACCGCAGCTCCGACGGGATCGCCTACGCCCTCTGGAAGCAGGCCGTCGGCGGCACCACCCCGGCGCAGGACTTCTCGATCGGCGTCAGCCCGTCCGCGGGCAGCACGGCCCCCGGCGGGTCCGCCTCCGCGACGGTGAACACCGCCACGGTGAGCGGCGCCGCCCAGACCGTGGGCCTCTCCGTATCCGGCGCGCCGGCCGGCGTGACCGCTTCGCTCAGCCCGACGTCCGTCCAGTCCGGCAGCTCCTCGGCCCTGTCCGTCCAGGTCGGCGCGAGCACCACGCCCGGCACCTACACCCTGACGGTCACCGGCTCGGGCACCGTCAGCCACACCACCACCTACACGCTGACCGTCACGGGCGGCGGCGGCTCCTGCACGCCGCGCCAGCTCGTCGTCAACGGCGGCTTCGAGAACGGCAGCAGTCCGTGGACCGCGAGCGCGGGCGTCATCACCAACGACGCACGGCAGGCGGCGCGCACGGGCAGCTACAAGGCGTGGCTGGGCGGACGGGGCACCAGCTACACCGAGAACGCCGCCCAGTCCGTGTCCATCCCCTCGGGCTGCACCTCGTACCGGCTCTCGTTCTTCGTCCACATCGACACGGACGAGACCGAGAGCGTCGCCTACGACGTCGCCACGGTCAAGGTGGGCGGCCGGCAACTGGCCTCCTACTCCAACCTGGACGCGACCGCGGGCTACGCCGAGAAGTCGTACGACCTCTCGTCCTTCGCCGGCCAGACCGTCACCCTCGGATTCACGTCCGTCGAGGACCAGTCCCTGCAGACCTCGTTCGTCCTGGACGACGTCTCGATCCAGGTGAGCTGAGACCCGACGCCCTTGCGCATGCGTGAACCCGGCCCGGCCCCCGCAGGTAGGGGGCCGGGCCATCGCCGGAGCGGGACTTCGGGAGCGACGCACCGTGGCGGCGCTGGGCAGGGACACGGTTCCGAGCCCCTGCGAAGTCGACGCCGGCCCTCCTCGCCGACCCTGATCAGGAGTAGGTCATGGGGCAGCCGTGGCGGAGGGAGTACTGCGCGGCACGCAGGTAGAGAGCTACGTAGAAGGCCGCGTCCCGGTCCTCCGCCCACGGCCCCGGCCAGCGCCCGGCCGGTCCGCTCCGCCCCGCCCTCCAGGAACCACCGGCTCAGGGCGAGGTTCTCGCCCGCCGGTAGCGCCTCCGCGGGCAGCTCGACGGCGTCGGCGAGCCGCTCGGCCAGCGCGAGCACCCGCGGGGCTCCGGCGACCACGGTCTCCTCGCCGGAGTACGCGGTCCCGACGGGGAGCACGATCTCCTCCTCCAGAGCGAGGGGCACCAGCACGCTCCAGTCGAGGAGGGCCGACAGTTCCGCATCGGTCAGTGTCTGCCTGCACAGCGCCACGAAGCCGTCCATGGGCGGACTGACCTTCTCCTCGAACCAGCCCCGCGCCTCCCGCGCGGCCGGCGACATCGCGTACGAGGGAAGCCCGCGCCGCCCCAGCTCGACGTTCAGCGCGGCGGCGACGTCCCCGCAACCGTCCTCCCCGCGCTGCGACCAGTCCTGCGCGGCGACACTCACCAGATAGACACCCATGCCCGCAACGTACCGGCCAGCACCGACACTTCCCCGGCCTTGCGGTGCAATGCGGTGGCCGCGCCCCCGTCACCGCCGCCTCGGATGTCCGGCGACAGGTGTTCCCAGCCGCCGAAGCCGACGCCGCCGGGGGAGCAGGGGCGGGTCGGGCCCCGGTCGACCCGCCGGAGCGTCCCGGGGGCGGCACCGACGGCCCGCCCGCATGGCGCCGTGCGCCCCGTCAGGCTTCGCCGCGCCGCATCCAGGTCCCTCTTCCGCCCGCCGCCATCAGGGTAGTGACGATGTGTGACCGGCTACGGCCGCCCCGCAGCAGTCGCTCGGCCGCCAGACCGAACGCCAGCGCGGGCCCCACGAGACCCAGGGTCTCGCCGGTGCCGAGCGCCAGCCCCGCGCCGGCGAGCCCCAGGCCGGTCTCGGCCGCGGCCCAGGCGAGGCGCCCGGGCCGCTCTCCTGACGCCGGCAGCTTCCGCCGGACCGCCCGGAGCAGCGCGGGCAGGGCGTCGTCGGCCCTCGCCGCGTCCCCAGCACGCAGCGCCGCCTGGAAGGAGTCGCGCCGACGGGTCACGACCTCGTCCTGATGGATCTTCGCGATGTCCTGCCAGCCCAGTTCCGCGAGCGCCGCGAGGTTGCCCGGAGCCATCCCGTGGTCCGCGGGGGACGTGGACCCGGGGCCGGCGGGCTCGAAGAGCGCGTCCGTCGGGCGCCCGAGGTAGAGCCCGATGTCGGCCGCCTCCGGGAGCGACCGCGGGGACGCCCCGTCGGTGCCCAGCGTCCGCTGAACCGCCGCGTTCCACGCCTGTGTCGCGGTGTTCCACATGGCCGTCCTGTGGGGCGGATCCGTCGCGTCGAGCCGGGCGAAGAGCACGGACCTGCGGTGCCGGTCCGACGGCTCCACGTGCTCCTCGACGAAGGCGAGGGTCCGTTCCACCGGCGCGTAGTCGTGGCCGGGCAGCCCCGGCAGCCCCGCCACCTCCTCCAACACCTCGTGATACGAACAGGGACGCGCCACCGCGCTCGTACCCAGAGGAACTCCCGCCTCGCGGGAGAAGTGGTGCAGGGTCCAGGCCACGGCCTCCAGCCTCCGCCGGACCGCCCCGCCCTCCTCGTACCGTGCACCCAGCGCGGTGCCCCGCGCGAACAGCGGCCCGGGATTCGCCTCCCCGCGCTCCAGAACGGCCTCGGACAGCCTGACGAGGGGCTCCGCCGTGTCGAACGAGGACGAGAGCCAGCCGGGCTCCAGTGCGCGGTGCAGCCCGGTGGTGACCAGCGCGAAGGGGTCGCTGCCGGCCGGTGCGGCGGTGGTGCAGCGCAGGAACGACGGGCAGCCGCGCACGAAGGACCGAAACTCCTCCGTCTCGAACAGCGCCTGCACCGCGGGACTGTCGATCAGCTGTACGTCGCTCAGCACCACCGTGTGCCCTAACAGAGCCTGGATCTTCAGCATGACGGCCAACGACCCGTCCTGCGGACCCCACCCCGACACCCGCAGATGCTCACCGTCGAGCCAGTGGGCATAGATCTCCATGGTTCCCCCTTCCCCGTCTGCCGAAGGGCTTCCCCCTCGGCAGAAGACCCTACGGTGAAGCGGCCAACTACGCCCACCATCGGTTTGGTTGGGACCTGAACCCACACCCGCCTGCGCCGCTTTTCCGGCGGCGACCCCAGCGCGCAGTCCGGCCGCCACCTCCGCTGCGGATCGGGGTGTCCACTACGAGCCGGAGCACCGATCGGCCGGCCTCGGTCGTCTTCCCCTGCCCGTGCGGCCGAGCGGCCACGTGGGCGACCGGCTCCTCTCGGCAAGGCGCCTTGGGCCGGTCGCCTGTCGGCATCCCCCTGCGGTGGCTCACCGAGGGGCGCCGCCTCCCTCCTGTCGGTCCACCGCGGCAGCGAGCGCCAGGAGCGCCTCAACCTGTGCCATGCGCACCCGGGTCTCATGGCTGAGACGGCCCTTCGACTCCCGCTCGACGTTGTCGAGCAACTCCTGAGCCTTGTGCGCATGAGAGGTGTAGTCAGTCATGTGACCTCCAGTCCGAGTGATCCGTACCGTAGCGGCCGTAGAGGTCGGGCGAGCCTCCAGCGATCAATCTGCAGTCCACGACGCCCGGTTGATCCGACATGTTCCTGAGTACCGCCATGGCGCGACTCACCGTGATTCCAAACTCCCCATCCGCCGCTCATGGCCGGTCCCTGACCAGGTGCCTCGGCCGAGGAACGGTTTCATGCGCGCTGTCCGCCAACCGCCATGGTCATCCGTCCCCTACCGCGCTCCCGAGCTGAGTGACGGCGCGACTTCGCGGCTACTCGTAGACGACAGCCGCGCTGAGCGCGCGAGCGAAGAACGTCCAGTCACCGTTCGGCGGCAGCTCTTCACCGCGGTTTCGATACCAGCCGGGCGCATCGGAGATCCAGGCAACGAGCGCATCGAGGTAGTCCTCCGCGGTGCGGTTCTCCCACTCCTCGCCTCGTCGTACGAAGTCGTCGCGAAGCCCCTGGATCATCGCCGCGAGACCCTCTCGCGTCATGACTTCGTTCCTGGGATCGGGCGCACCGTGTGACATGGCTGGACCCTAGCGCGGCAGCCGTCTGCTCCTTCGCCGATGCCGCCAAGGGATGACGCTCGCGATAGGGCCCACCACGGCAGCGGCAGATGTCCCCACGGTGCCAGGCAGGAGTCCGTTGCCACCGCCAGAGCGATGCCCGCCACGGCAACCGCGCTCATCGAACGCCTCAGTCATCCCCCGAGCTCCGTATACCGACGTCCCTTCTGTCGAAGCTTCCCAGGACTCCACAAGATCCGTAGAGTGCCGCCTCATGCCCTCGAAACTCACCCTGGCCCTGCGGTACTACGCACCTCTGGTCATCGGCACCGTCGTGCTTGCCGTGCTGCACAAGGCCAGGACGGGGGAATGGACGCTGCCCGTCTACTTTGCGGTTCCCATGTTCGCGCTGGGCACTGCCGGCTTCTGGTACAACTCCGACCCCAAGCGCGCTGCTCGCCTCCAGGCACGCCGGGCGGCAGAGCGCAGCGCCACGAAACTTCCAGGCTGACTCGGCGCCTCCCCCTGCACCCCACCGAGAACAGGACATGGTGTCAGTCCCACGGGGGGAGCTCCTCCAGGCAATGCGTCCGCCTGCCTGCTTCTCGTGCACGGACTCGCTGCTGACGGCGAGGGACATCGCGAGCTGTCCCCACCGCCATGTCGCCCTCGGCCCCGACCACGTCTCACTGCCTCCCGGCGTGCGCCGCGCCGACTGGAAGGCGCGCCGAGGTCACTCGTCAGGGCCGGGTCCCCGCTGCCCGGACAGAGCGGACCCAGCGTAGGTCTGTCACCGTTCGGCGGTTCCCGACAGGCATGCGAGAGATCATGGGCGCGAACCGATCGAGGAAGAGAAGACATGAGGGGCAGGGGAATCATGGTGGCGTTCCACGCGTCCGCGCTGGACGGAGTCGCCCGCAATTCGGCGCTGCCGACACCGCTGCTCCTGCGCCTCCTCGCCGTCAAGGGGAACGACGACCGTCCGCCCCGTAGCGCCATCCAGCGGGCCGGACTCCCCGAGCCGGCCATCATGGCGATCCTGGCCCACCCGAATCCGGGCGTCCGGCAGGACTTCGCCATGAGCGCCGCGGCGGAGCCCGCTCAGCGGGCCCGGCTCGCGGACGATTGTTGTCCCAGGGTGCGAACAGCTCTGGCGTACGGACCCGAGGTGTACGTCCCCCGTACACAGGTGGTGCCGCTCCCGGACGCTGTATGCCTCCGTCTGCTGGACGACCACGTCCCTTCCGTCCGGACGGCACTGCTCGACTCACCGCATCTGACACGGCCGTTCATCGCTTCCCTGGCGGCTCATCACCGTCCGGAGGCGCGCCAGGCGGCGGCCAGGGCATGGGAACTCCTGTCACCGGCCGAGCGGTCGGCCCTGCTGGCCGACGTCGACCCCGAAGTGCGGCGGGCTGCCGCGCTGCGGGAATGCCGACAGGACGCAGACCTCACCTCTGAACTCCTCCGCGACCCGCGGTCCGCTGCCGAGGCCCTGCGCCGAGGGCTGCTGGTCCGCGCCGACGCCGAGCGGCACGTCAGCCGGCGCACGCACCTGCCGGCTCTCGCGGAGAACCCGTCGTTGCCCGCGGACCTCGTGATGCGACTCGCCGTCGACCCCGACGAGGCCGTACGGCTCGTGGTCTCCGTCAGGCAGGAGCTGGACGAGACAGAGCGCATGGCGATCGACTTCACGGTAGGGGACATGGACAGGGGCGACGGCGTGCCGTGGATACGGGACGGGCTCACCGACCCCCACACACTGCGCCGGGCCGCGACCTCCGCCCACCCACTGCTCCAGCGCGCCGCGGCCCGAAGCCCCCACCTGCCACCCGACCTGCTGTGCCTCCTCGCCCACGTGGAGGACCCGGTGGTGGACAACCTCCTGGGCATGCACCACGCCGACACCCCCGAGGAGGTCCTGATGCGGGTGTTCGCACGGCTCGGCGGGACGTTCTCCGCCTGGATGGCGGAGACACATCCCCGCTTTCCCAGAGAAGGCCTCGCCGCCCGCTACGCGGACCACCCGGACGGCCACCACCGTCGGCTGGCCGTCCGGGACCCGGCCGCCTCACCCACCCTGATCGAACGCCTCAGCCACGACCCCGAAGTCTGGACACGCCAGGCCGCGGCCGCTGACCCGCGCCTCCCGCTCCACCGCCTCCGTGAGGCGCTCCACATCCGCGAACTGGCATCGAGCGCGGGCGCCAACCCGGCGCTCCCCGAGGACGAGATGACCACCGTCCTGGACTTGGCCGGTGTCCCCGCCTGACAGCGGGCACTTCTGTCCTGGTTGCACCCCACGGCGAAGGCGGCGCAAGCGCGAGGCCTCACCGACCCCCGGTGGAGGCGGCCGGGACTTCCTGCCCTCCTGTTCGGCGGGGCCGGCCGCCCCGGCCCGAGCCCGTCGTCTGACCGCCGCTCCCGGACACGGGACGCGGGCACAAGAAGCGGGGCCGGAACCGCCAGTGCGGTCCCGGCCCCGTCGTCCGAGGCGGACTGTCAGTGCTTGAAGGTGTCCTTGATCTTCTCCTTGGCCTCGCGGGCATCCCCTTGGCCTGCTCCGCGCGGCCCTCGGCCGTCAGTCGCTCGTTACCCGTCAGGCGGCCAGGGGTCTCCTTGAGCTTGCCCTTGGCCTGCTCGCCCTTCGCTTCGGCCTTCTGCTCACCGGACACAGCTGATCCCTCCCTGCTCAGTGGAAAAGTCCTACAGCGCCCCGCGTGACCGTTCTGCGCCTGCCTCAACCAAAGAGGCGACCCGGGTGCGCGTCGTTGGTGGACGGCGCCCGCGCCTTTCCGGCCTTTCGTACGATCACGGTCTGTTCCCCTGCTCCTCTGCGGGGCGGGCGAGGGTCGTCGGTTGCGCGGGGACATCCGAGAGGAGGCACTGCCGGTGCATTCGTGGCTGTCCGAGCGCCGCAGGTCCGCTGTGAGTACGGCTGTCGGGGCCGGAGTCGCCGTGCTGCTCGGCCTGCTGGGGGTTCTCGCGCCGGGGGCGGTGTCCACCTCGGGTGCCGACCTGGGCGTGGTGGCACTGTTCGCCTACCTGCTGTGCTACCTGGCGGTCACGCTGAGAGCTTTCTCGGCCGCGCCGCCGGAACGGATTCGCACGTGGGCCCGGCGCGAGGCGCGGGGCACCGTGCTGCAGCGTTATCTCCTCGGGACCGCACCGGGGCCCGGGGTGTCGGTCCTCATCGCGTCGGCGGCGCTCGTGGTGTCGGCGGTATGGCGGCCCGGGCATGTGAGTTCCGCCTTCCCGGCGACCGTGCGGGTCCTCATGGCGCTCGGCCTCGTCGCCGTGGCCTGGGTCTGCGTTCTGGTCGCCTTCACGGTGGCGTTCTACGCCGACAACCTCGTGGAGGACGAGACGGCGCTGGACTTTCCGGGGGAGGAGCCGGCGGCCTGGGACGACTACGTGTACTTCGCCCTTTCGGTCATGACGACGTTCGGGACGACGGACGTCACGGTGATGTCGCGGGAGATGCGCCGGACGGTGGCGGCCAACGCGACCATCGCGTTCGTCTTCAACACGGTGATCGTGGCCGGGATGGTCGCGGCACTGGACGGCGGGCGAGGCGCCTGACGGGTGCGGGCGGACCTCGGGTGAGGGTGGGGCGGCGACCGGTTCGTCCGCGGGTGCGGAGCGAACCCGCCACCGCCCCCGCCGCTCAGGGGGTGAGGACGAGGCGGATCGGGTCCCCGGTCTTCTTCTCCAGCCGGGCGACGGGGTCCGCGGCTTCGGCCCGCCGACGACGTCGGCGCCGACGTGACCGACGCCGCCGACGAGGTCCGGGCGTCCGTCCTGGCCGCCGCCGGACGGATCGACCCCGGCCCCTCCGCCGGCGCACACGTGCCGCTGGCGATGTCCCGGCCGTCACGGGTCGACCGCCCCCAGAGGCCCATGTCCCTCCTGCTCACGGCCTCTCCGACGGGGTTCTCCTCTCGTGCGCACCGGCCGCCCCCAGCCACGCGCGCGCGATGACGCGGTGGCCGAGCGGGCTCGGATGGACCCCGTCGGGGGCGAGGGCGGCCGCGCCGTGTTCCTCGGCGGCGCGCCGCAGCGCCAGGTCCGTGCGGACCACCGTTGCCCCATGAGCGGTCGCCGCGCGAAGGACGGCCTCGGTGCGGGGCGCGAGATCCTCGAACCACGTCTCCTGTTCGGGGCCGGCCGGCAGGAGGAACGGGGTCATGACGAACAGCCGGGCGGCGCACTTCTCCTTGGCGAGGGTGAGGACGCGGCCGAGCGAGTCCTCGAACTCCGGCACGGGGCTGAGGAGTCCGCGGTCGTAGCGCCGCCAGGTGTCGTTGATGCCGATCAGGACGGTGACGACCGAGGGGGCGAGGGCGATGACGTCGGTGGTCCAGCGCGCCTCCAGGTCCTGGAGCCGGTGGCCGTTGACGCCCTGGTTGACGACGGTCGCGGGGGAGGGCAGGGCCTCGGCGATCATCCGGACGTAGCCGTCGCCGAGGGACGCGGGGTCCTCGCGGTCGCGGCCGGTGTCCGTGACGGAGTCACCGATGAAGAGCAGCAGGTCGTCCCGGGTGAACCGCATGCGCGTCTCCTCTCAGGCCTGTCGGAATGTCTGGCGCATGGTGCCGAGACCGTCGATCCCGCACTCCACCACATCCCCGTGCCGCAGGTACGGCCGGGGTTCGGGCCTGCCGAGGGCCACACCGGCCGGGGTTCCGGTGTTGATGACGTCCCCGGGGTACAGGACCATGAACCGGCTGAGGTAGCGGATGATCTCGGCGACCGGGAACACCATGTCCGCGGTCGAGCCGTGCTGACGCTCGACGCCGTTCACCGTCAGCCGCAGCGGGAGCTTCTGCGGGTCGGGTACCTCGTCCGGGGTGACGAGCCACGGACCGAGCGGGTTGAACGTCTCGCAGCTCTTCCCCTTGTCCCACTGGCCGCCCCGCTCCAACTGGAACGCGCGCTCGGAGACGTCGTGCGAGACCGCGTACCCGGCGACGCACGCGAGTGCGTCCTCGTCGCTCTCCAGGTACCGGGCGGTCCTGCCGATCACCACGGCCAACTCGACCTCGTAGTCCGTCTTGACGCTGTCGCGAGGGATCAGCACCTCGTCGTACGGCCCCGAGACCGTCCACGGGTCCTTCATGAAGACCACGGGCTCGGCCGGCAGTTCCGCTCCCGTCTCCTGCGCGTGGTCACGGTAGTTGAGGCCGATGCAGACGACCTTCCCGGGACGCGCGACCGGGGCCCCGACCCGCACGCGGTCGACGGGGACGTCCACGGCCGGCAGGGATCCGGCCGCGACGGCCTCGGCGAGCCGGTCGAGCACGCCGTCGGCGAGCGAGCGGTGGTCGATGTCGCCCGCGATGCCGGAGGCGTCGAGCAGCCCGCCCGCCCCGTCCAGGACCGCGAGGCGCTCCGCTCCCGCTTCGCCGACCCTCAGTACACGCATGCCAGCCATCCCTCACGATAGACATCGGATGTATCGACCGTGGAATGCAAGCAATCGCCCGCAGATTTGTCCAGTCCTTCGGCAGGATCTGGCTGGTCCTCCGATGTATCGTGTGGCCCGCCGATACCGCCATGCCCCAGGAGGCCGAGCCGATGGCAGCTGCGACCACAACGCCCAACGTCCTGCTGGTCATGGAGGAGGAGCGCAGAGCCGATGTCTACCCGTCCCACGTCCTCGCGGACATCGGACGGCTGGCGCGCTGGCACGCCCCTGCCCTCACCCGCGACGCCCTCCTCCGGGACCCCGGCGTACTGGAGGAGGTCGACGTCCTGCTCACCGGCTGGGGAGCCCCGGTGCTCGACAAGGCCCTGCTCTCCCGAGCGCCCCGACTGAACGCGGTGATGGTGGCGGCCGGTTCGGTGCGCCACCTGACGCCGCCGGAGTTCTGGGCCCGCGACATCCCCATCGTGTCCGCGGCCGCCGCCAACGCCGTCCCGGTCGCCGAGTTCAGCCTCGCCCAGATCCTGCTCGGCCTGAAGCACGCGCACCGCCTCGCCCGGGAGGTGACCGCCGGCCGCCGCTTCCCCCACGATCCGCCGGTCGCCGGGGGGTACGGCTCCCGCGTCGGTCTGCTCGGACTCGGTGAGATCGGCCGGCTCGTCGCCCGGCTGCTGCGGCACTTCGGCGTCGAGGTGCTCGCCTGCGATCCGGTGATCGACCCGGCGGCCGCCGCCGAGCTGGGTGTCAGACTCACCGGAATCGACGAGCTCTTCACCTCCTGCGACGTCGTGAGCGTCCACGCCCCGCTCCTGCCCGAGACCGAAGGCCTCGTGGGGGAGCGGCTCGTGGCGCTCCTCCCGGAAGGGGCGACCCTGATCAACACGGCGCGGGGGGCGGTGCTGGACGAGCCGGAGGTGATCGGAGTTCTCCGCGACCGGCCCGACCTCACCGCCGTCCTCGATGTGACCTGGCCCGAGCCGCCCGCGCCCGACTCGCCCTTGTTCACCCTGCCGAACGTCCTGCTCACCCCGCACCTGGCCGGAGCCATGGGGCGCGAACGCGCCCGCCTGGGCGAGCTGGTACGCGACGAACTGCGGCGGCTGGTGCACGGCGAACCCCTGCGGCACGCCGTCGCCCCCGACCAGGCGTCGACCCGGGCGTAGCCTGGCCTGTTTCCTGTGCCCCGAGCCCTCGTCTCCGCTCAGACATCGGAGCTTTGATCGATGTCTGAGCGAGGGGCTCCCTGGGGTGCTCCCGGCGCCGTGCTGAAGCGCTTCGCTTCCTGTTTCGGCTCCCTGACTGCTCAAGCGGGTGTTGGGGGCCCCGAAGGATGAGTGCGATCAAGCGCCTTCATTCCTTTCAACTCTTTGCAGTCATCGGACTATTGACCCTCGTTCGGCCGCGCGTTAGCGTCCCCGGCAAGCGCTTACAGGCCAGCTGCCGACGGCGGCGAACAGGAGTTGTCATGCAGAGAACGCGATGGATCGGTGCGGGATTTCTCGCCTCGGCGTTGGCCCTGACGAGCTGTACGTCCGGTCCTGCCGGGACGGACGCCAAGCAGGACTCCACGGCGGAGCTGGAGCTGTGGACCAGGACCACGCCCGGCGGCCCCGGCGAGAAGGCCACGCTTCGGCTGGTCGAAGGCTTCGAGAAGGCCACCGGGCACAAGGTCAAGGTCACGGCGATCTTCGACGACTTCGAGACGAAGCTCCAGCAGCGCGCCGCCCAGCGGCAGTTGCCCGACATCGTCATGAACGACGTCACCCAGCTCGGCGCGATGCACAGCCAGGGCCTCCTCAGGGAGATCGACCTCAGCAAGATCAAGGGCAGCCAGGATCTCGTCGAGCAGGCCCGGAATTCCGGCC
The DNA here is from genome assembly GCF_055584185.1 of Streptomyces sp. NPDC104202. Lineage (NCBI taxonomy): Bacteria > Bacillati > Actinomycetota > Actinomycetes > Kitasatosporales > Streptomycetaceae > Streptomyces > Streptomyces sp. NPDC104202. The sequence continues at coordinate 44,772 of NZ_JBVJMN010000052.1, forward strand.
GGAGCGTCGACGGCAAGCAGTACGGCATCCCGTACTCCGCCCAGGCCGGCGCCCTCCTCATCCGCAAGGACTGGCGTGAGAAGCTCAAGCTGGAGGCCCCGCGGACCTGGGACGACTTCGCCGCGCTCGCCACCGCCTTCACCACCCGCGACCCCGACGGCAACGGCAAGCAGGACACCTACGGCCTCGCCGCACCGCTGTCCACCAAGCGCGGCTACGCCTCCTGGTACTTCTCCAACTTCCTCTGGGCCGCCGGCGGGGACTTCGTCACCGAGGCGGGCCAGGGGAAGTACAAGCCGTCGATGACGAGCAAGGAGTCGACGGAGGCCATGCGCTGGTTCCGCGCCCTCGGCTGCGACAAGAAGGTCGTCCAGCCGGGCGCGGTGACCATGGACACCCCGCCGACGAACGAGACGTTCGAGGCCGGCAGGACCGGCATGTTCGTCGTCGGCCCCTACCTCATGTCCCGCTTCGACAAGTCCCTCGGCAAGGACAAGTACGAGGTCGTCCCCATGCCCAAGGGCCCGAAGGACGCCACCGTGCTCGCCGAGGGCGGCTCCGTCTACCTGATGGCCGGTTCCGAGAACAACGCCGGACAGGACGCCTTCGCCGGGTACGCCATCTCCGCCGAGGGCCAGAAACTCGGCATGGAGGGCGTCGACGGCTCCACCGTCCAGCTCCCCGTGAACAAGACCGTCGACGTCACCGAGGTCCGCCCCGACCCCCGCTGGAAGACCTACGCCGACGCCTACCGCTCCTCCGGGCGGTACGCCCCCTCCCTCCCCAACTGGACCCCGGTACGGCAGACCACCGCCGAGACGGTCAACGCCCTGATGGCCGACTGCTCCCTCGACCTGGGCGAGAAGCTGCGTGAACTCGACACGAAGCTCGCCGCGATCCTCCAGGAGCAGGGAATCGCCGGATGACGAGCCTCGACCAGGTGACTGCGGCCACCGGCCCGGCGGCCGGCTCCACCCCGCCCGCCGCGCGCGGGCCGGCGCCGACCGCGCCGGGAGGAGGCGGGCCGCCCGTCTCCCGCCGCGTGAGGAACCGCCGCGGCGGCCGGTGGTGGACGCCCTGGCTCTTCCTCGCCCCCGCCCTGATCCTCTTCCTGTACTTCAAGTTCATCCCCATGGCCAGTGCGCTGACCATGTCCTTCCAGGAAGTCCAGCCCTACCTCGGCAACCGGTGGGTCGGCGGCGAGAACTACGCCACCGTGCTCTCCTCGGACGGCTTCCGCGAGGCCGCCTGGCACACCGTCGTCCTCGCCGTCGGACAGACCGCGGGATCGATGCTGCTCGGCCTCACCCTCGCCCTCCTCATGGAGGGACAGGGCCGCAGACTCGGCTTCGTCCGCTCGGCGGCCTTCCTCCCCGTCGTCGTGCCGATCGCGGTCGTCGCCGAACTCTGGCGGATCATGTACCACCCCACCGAGGACGGCATGCTCAACTCCCTCCTCGGCCTCGTGGGGTTCGGCCCGTCGGGATTCATCAACGACCCCGACACCTCCATGGCCTCCATCATGCTCACCGGCATCTGGCGGGGTGCCCCCTACGACATGATGATCTTCCTCGCCGGGCTCGCCGGGGTGGACCGCGGACTCTACGAAGCCGCCAAGGTCGACGGCGCGTCCAGGTTCCAGCGCATCCGCCATGTGACGCTGCCCGGTCTGCGCGCCGTCCTCACCATCCTCTTCGTCCTCGCCGCCATCCGGGGCCTGCGCGTCTTCACCGAGGTCTTCCTGCTCACCAACGGCGGCCCCGACGGCTCCACCGAAGTCGTCATGACCGTGATCTACAAGCTGGGCCTCGAACAGAACCGGCTCGGCGTCGGCGCGGCCGGAGCCGTCCTGCTGTTCCTGGCGACGCTGCTCCTGACGGTCGGCGTCCACCTGTTCCGACGGAGGGGAAACGAATGAGCGCGCCGACCGAGACCGCCCTCGGACTCACCGAGAGCCGCAGCGCCGCCGGCCGCGCCCTCAAGGTCCTCACGTACCTCCTCGTCCTCGTCGTGTTCGCGGGCCCCCTGCTCGCCCTGCTCGTCAGCGCGTTCAACCACGTCAAGGACCCCACCCAGCTCGGCGTCCTCCCCTCCGACCCCACCGTCGACAACTTCGCCGTCGCCTTCGACCAGGGCGTCCTGAAGTACCTCCTCAACTCGTTCTTCGTCGTCGGCTTCGGACTGCTGCTCCAGGTCGCCGTCTCCGTCCTCGCGGGCTACGCCCTCGCCAGGAAGCGCTTCCGGGGCATGACCCTCGCGTTCGTCGCCATCCTGGCGACGCTCATGCTGCCCGAGGAGATCCTGGCCATCCCGCTCTCCGTGATCCTCGCCGACCTGCCCGTCGTCCACGTCAATCTGATCGGCTCCCTCGCCGGCATGATCGTGCCCGTCGGCGCCTGGGCCTTCTCCATCCTCGTCATGACCGAGTTCATGAAGGAGGTGCCGAAGGAGCTGGAGGAGGCGGCGCGCATCGACGGCGCCGGAGACCTGCGGATCTTCGCGCAGATCATCCTCCCCATGTGCAAGCCCGCGCTCGGCGTCATCGGAGTCTTCGGCTTCACCATGATCTGGGACCAGTACCTCCTGCCCCTGCTCGTGGCCACCGACTCCTCCTCGTACACCCTGCCGCTGGCCCTGCGCACGCTGCGGGTCGACCCCCTCGTCACCCCCGGCGTGGTGATGGCCGCGTCGCTGCTCGCCCTGCTGCCGTCCGTCATCGTCTTCCTCTTCTTCCAGCGCTCCTTCGTCCACGGCCTGTCCAGCGGCGCCCTCAAGGGCTGACCCGAACGGCCGACCCCTCCGAAAGGACCACCTCCCGTGATCCCGTCCGGCCTGATGTCCTTCCCGCTCACGCCGTTCACCCCCGCCGACGAGGTGAACACGAGCGTGTTCACCGACCACATCGAGGACCAGCTCGCCCACGGCCCCGCCGCCCTCTTCGTCGCCTGCGGCACGGGGGAGTACTCCTCGCTCAGCGCCCCGGAGTACGCCGAGGTCGTCCGGCACGCCGTACGCGTCGTCGCCGGCCGCGTACCCGTCTTCGCAGGCGCCGGAGGAGGACTCGGCACCGCACAGGCGGCCGTTGCCGCCGCCTCCGAGGCGGGCGCCGACGGGATCCTGCTGCTGCCGCCGTACCTCGTCGGCGGCACCGAGGACGGCTACGTCTCCTACGTCCAGTCCGTCGCCCGCGCCGGCCGCCTCCCCGTCCTCGTCTACCGGCGCGGCCTCGCCAGGATCGGCGTGTCCACCGCCCTGCGGCTCCTCTCCGTGCCCCAGGTGGCCGGGATCAAGGAAGGCGACGGCGACCTGGACTCGATGGCCCGCATGGTCACCGCCGTACGCACCAGCGGCCACCCCCGTGCCGAGACCTTCGCCTTCCTCAACGGACTGCCCACCGCCGAGGTCAGCGCGACCGCCTGCCGGGCCATCGGCATCCGCGACTACTCCTCCGCCGTCCTGTGCTTCGCCCCCGACATCGCCCGCGCCTTCCACACGGCCCTCACCAACGGCGACACCGCCACCACCGGCCGGCTCCTCGCCGACTTCTACCTGCCGCTGACCGCCCTCCGCGACCAGGTCCCCGGCTACGCCGTCTCCCTCGTCAAGGCCGGAGCCCGGCTGCGCTCGCTCGACGTCGGCCACGTCCGGGCGCCCCTCGTGGACGCGGCCCCCGACCACGTCGACCAGCTCGAGGACCTCCTCCTCCAGGGCCGGCGCGCCCTGGCCGAACCCACCCCGGCGCACGCCGCTCCCGCCGTGGCGGTCGCGTCGTGAAGGTCACCTCCGTCGTCGTCACCCCCGTCGCCTTCGCCGACCCGCCGCTGCTCAACGCCGTCGGCGTCCACGAGCCGTACGCCCTGCGCGCGGTGGTGGAGGTCAGGACCGACACCGGCGCATACGGACTGGGCGAGAGCTACGGCGACGCCGCCCACCTCGCACTGCTCCGCGCCGTCGCCGACGACCTGCCCGGCCTCGACCCCTTCGACCTCAACGAACTGTCCCGCAGGGTCGGGGCGATCGTCGGCGGCCGGGTGGCGCGCGACGCCCACGGCCTCATCGGCGAGGGCGGCGCTGCCAAGACGGTCGCGAGCGTCACCTCGCCGTTCGAGGTGGCCTGCCACGATCTCCAGGGCAAACACCTCGGCAGGCCCGTGTCCGACCTCCTCGGCGGCGCCACGCGCCACCGGATCGACTTCTGCGGCTACCTGTTCGCGAAATGGGCCGCGCACCCCGGTCACGAGCCCGACGAGTGGGGCCCGGCGCTCGACCCCGCGGGACTCGTGGCGCAGGCGCGGCTGTTGGCGGACCGCTTCGGCTTCCGCTCCTTCAAGCTCAAGGGCGGCGTGCTCCCGCCGGACGACGAGGTCGCCGCGATCCGCGCCCTCCGCGAGGCGTTCCCGGACCACCCGCTCCGACTAGACCCCAACGCGAGCTGGGACCCGGACACCGCCGCCCGGGTCGCCGAGGAGCTGACGGGAGTACTGGAGTACCTGGAGGACCCGGTCGCCGGCATCCCCGCCATGGCGGACCTCGCACGGACCGCCCCGATGCCCCTCGCCACCAACATGTGCGTGGTCACCTGGGAGCACCTGACCCAGGCGATACCCGTCCGGGCCGTCGGCGTCCTGCTCGGCGACCACCACTTCTGGGGCGGACTGAAGGCGAGCCAGCAACTGGCCGGCGCCTGCGACCACTTCGGCATCGGAATGTCCATGCACTCCAACTCCCACCTCGGGATCAGCCTCGCCGCGATGGTCCACCTCGCCGCCGCCACCCCCGCCCTCACCCACGACCTGGACACCCACTGGCCCTGGAAGCGGCCCGAGGACGACGTCGTGACCACCCCGTGGAACGTCGTCGACGGCGCGATCGCCGTCCCGCGCGGCCCCGGACTCGGCGTCGAGCTGGACCGCGACGCACTGGACCGGCTGCACGAGCAGTACCTGGCGTGCGGCCTGACCCGCCGCGACGACACCGGCTACCTGGCCCGCGTCGCCCCCGGCGTACGGCTCCGCGAAGACGTCCACGAACCGGCCTGACGGTGTCGGACGGACCGCCCTCACCTCCCGACCGCACAGGAACGATGCCCGATGACCTCCACCAGCGCCGACGCCGGCCTCCCGTCGACCCCCTCGCCCGACACGACCTGGTTCACCCACGACCGCTTCGGCATGTTCGTCCACTGGGGCCTCTACTCCCTCGCCGCCCGCCACGAGTGGGTGAAGACCCGCGAGAGGATGACGGACGAGCAGTACCAGGTGTACTTCGACCACTTCGACCCCGACCGCTACGACCCGGTCCGATGGGCACGCACGGCGAAGGCCGCCGGCATGAGGTACGTCGTCCTGACCACCAAGCACCACGACGGCTTCTGCCTGTGGGACAGCCGGCTCACCGACTACAAGGTCACGAAGACGCCCCACGGCCGCGACCTGGTCGGGCCGTTCGTCGAGGCGTGCCGCGCCGAGGGCCTCAAGGTCGGCTTCTACCACTCCCTGATCGACTGGCACCACCCGTCGTTCCCCGTCGACGGGACCCACCCGCAGCGCGACGACGAGGAGTTCAAGGCCGCGGCCGCCGACCGGGACATCCGCGAGTACCAGGAGTACCTGCACGGCCAGGTCCGCGAACTGCTCACCGACTACGGACGCGTCGACTACCTCTTCTTCGACTTCTCCTACGCGGGCCGCGAATGGTGGGGCGGCAAGGGCCCCGACGACTGGGACTCCCCGCGGCTCATGGCCATGGTCCGCGAGCTCCAGCCGCACATCCTGGTCAACGACCGGTCCGGTCTCCCCGGGGACTTCGTCACGCCCGAGCAGTACCAGCCGTCCGCCCCGATGACCGTCGACGGCCGTCCGGTCCTGTGGGAGGCGTGCCAGACCCTCAACGGGAGCTGGGGCTACGACCGCGACAACCTCGACCACAAGAGCCCCGACCTGCTCATCCGGATGCTTGTCGACGGCGTCTCCAAGGGCGGCAACCTGCTGCTGAACGTCGGACCCACCGGCCGGGGCGACCTCGACCCGCGCGACACCGCAGCCCTCGCCGAGATCGGCCGCTGGACCGACCTGCACGAACGCTCCGTCCGCGGCTGCGGCCCCTCCCCGTACACCCCGCCCGCCGACTGCCGGTACACCCAGTCCGGCGACCGCCTCTACGTCCACCTCTTCTCCTGGCCGCTGCGCCACCTGCACCTGCCCGGTCTCGCGGGCCGGGTGCGGTACGCCCAGCTCCTGAACGACGCCTCGGAGATCGTCCAGGAACCGCTCGACCCCGACCGCCCGGCGATGAACACCCAGATGGGCGGCCAGCCGGCCGGCACCCTCACGCTCCGGCTCCCGGTGCGGCGGCCCGACACCCCCGTGCCCGTCATCGAGCTGCACCTGACGGACCCGTCCGGGCCAGGCGCGTCGAGCTGACGGGCCGTACACCTCCCACTCATCCGACCGACCACGGAGGCACCATGCAACGACGCACGTTCCTCACCGGCACCGCGGCAGGGGCGGCCGCCGCCGTCCTGCCCCTCTCCGCCCCGGCGTACGCGAACACCACCCGGTGCAAGCCCGCGCGCCCCTGGGGCGCCACCGTCGACGTCAGCAGCCTGGAAGACCTCCAGGACGCGATCGACGCGGCGGGGCCGGGCACCCGCATCGTCGTCGCGAACGGCACCTACACCGTGCCCGCCGCCCAGCCCCTCACCGTCACCGGCAAGAACGGCTCCCGCAGCGCGCCGATCACCATCGTCGCCGCGTCACGGGGCGGCGTCGTGCTGCGCGGCGAGCGGAGCTTCGTCTTCGACGCCTCCAGCAACGTGACCGTCAGCGGCTTCTCCTTCCGCCAGAGCACCACCCTGGAGATCCCGCCGACCTGCACGTACATCCGGCTCACCCGCAACGACTTCCAGCTCGCGGACATCGAGGGCCTGCACTGGGTCATGGTCCGCGGCGACGAGGCCGTCATCGACCGCAACCACTTCCACGGCAAGACCACGCTCGGCATCTTCCTCGGCATCGAGGGTGCGGGCAGCGAGGCCATGGCCCAGGGCGTGCACGTCCACCGCAACCACTTCTCCGACCACACCTTCGCGGGCTCGAACGGCGGCGAACCGATCCGCCTCGGCGTCAGCCCCCGTGCCCTGTCCAGCGCGCACGCGCTCGTGGAGTACAACCTGTTCGAGCGGGCCAACGGCGACCCCGAGGCCATCTCGGTCAAGAGCTCCGACAACACCATCCGCTACAACACCATCCGCGACAGCCTCGGCGGCATCGTCCTGCGCCACGGCAACGGCACCCTCGTCGACAGCAACTACCTCATCGGCGGCGAGGAGGGCATACGGATCTACGGCAACGACCACGTCATCGTCAACAACTACCTGGCCGGCCTCACCGGACGGGCGATGGTCATCGGCAGCGGAACCGAACGCGACCACCTCCCCGGCGAATCGGCCGAGGCCCGCCGGGGCAACGACGCACCCGACCGCGTCCTCATCGCCCACAACACCCTCCTCGACAACGCGGGCGGCGCGCTCTCGGGCGAGAGCCACCGCCCCCACGAACCCCGCGACGTCATCGTCGCGGACAACCTGCTGGTCGGCCAGACCGGCAGCCTGGTCGAGATGGCGACCACGGTCCGCTTCACCTGGCAGGGCAACATCCTGTTCGGTGCCGCGGCCGACGGGAACATCCCCGCCGGCGGATTCCTGCGGGCCGACCCCCGTCTGGTGCGGGGCTCCGACGGCGTGTACCGCCTGTCGAGCACGAGCCGGGCGATCGGCGCGGCCACGCTCTCCCCGGCGCCGGTCACCCACGACATCGACGGCGACGCGCGCGGCAGCGTGCGGGACGTGGGTGCCGACGAGTACGCGACGACGACGCCGCTGCGCCGGCCGCTGACCCCGGCGGACGTGGGCCCCAACGCCCGCTGACGGGGAAAGGGCGAGGGACAGCCGGCCCGGCGCACGTCCGCTCCGGGCCGGCTGCCGGCTGCCGAGGACACTCCCCTCGGACCGCCACGGGGCCAGAGGCTTCCACGGACCTCCTCGGGCTGCCGAGCACGTCCCTGGAGACCCTCATCGGTCCCGTGGACTCCCTTCGCCCTTTCTTGGGCTCCCGACACCGCGCGACCCGCCCGACCCGAAGGACACCGCTCCCGTGCCCGATCCCGCCCCGCCGCACCCCCTCCCGCCAGGTCCGGACACCACCCCGCCCAGGCTCGGAATCTGCTCCGTCACCTTCCGGGGGATGCCCGCCGCCGAGGTCGCCCGTCGCGTCGCGGAGGTGGGGCTGGAGGTCGTCGAATGGGGCGCGGACGTGCACGCCCCGCCCGACCGCCCCGAGGCGCTCCGCTCCGCCCGCGACGCCGCAGACGCCTACGGCATCGGCTGCTGCTCCTACGGCTCCTACTTCCGCTGTCTCCCGGACGAGCTGTCCGGGTTCGCGCAGATCGCCCGCGGTGCCATGACGCTCGGGGCACCCCGCATCCGCGTCTGGGCCGGTGCGTCGGGGTCGGCGGAGGGCATGGAGGAGGAGCGCGCCCGGACCACCGCGATCCTGCGGGAGGCCGCGCTCGTCGCGCGGGATCACGGACTGGAACTCGGCCTCGAGTTCCACGGGGGAACCCTGACCGACTCGGTCCCCTCCACCCTCCGCCTCCTGGAGGACCTGCGGGCGGCGGACGTGGACAACGTCACCCCCTACTGGCAGCCACCTCAGGACGCCACCGACCGCGAGGCGCTCGCCGGCCTCGACGTACTCGCCGACCGGGTCGGCGCCGTCCACGTCTTCTCCTGGTGGCCGGGCAACCACCGGCTGCCGCTGTCCGCGCGCGCCGGGCTGTGGAACCGGGCGTTCGCCCGGCTCACGGCGTCGCCGCGGCCGCGGGACGCCCTCCTTGAGTTCGTCCCGGACGACGACCCCGCCGTCCTGGCCCGGGAGGTCGCGTCCCTGCGGCGCTCCGCGGGACTGCACCCGGTCGTCCCGAAGGCGTCCCCGACGGACTGACTCACCCGAACGTCACCCTGGAGTAGGGTGACGCCCAGCAGACACATCCGATGTATTTGGCCTTGCACAGGAGGACGCCTTGGCAGTTACGGACGAGGCGATCGGCAAGATCAAGGAGATGATCGTCTCCGGCGCGCTGCGTCCGGGGGACCGGCTCCCCAAGGAGGCCGACCTCGCCGCCGACCTGGGCCTGTCGCGCAACTCCCTGCGCGAGGCGGTGAAGGCGCTGTCCCTGCTGAACATCCTCGACGTGCGGCAGGGCGACGGGACCTACGTCTCCAGCCTCGAACCACCGCTGCTGCTCGAAGCGGTGTCGTTCGTCCTCGACTTCCACCAGGACGACCAGGCGCTCCAGGCCCTGAAGGTACGGGGAATCCTGGAGCCGGCGGCGACCGCGCTGGCGGCCGAGCGCATCCCCGAGGAGGAGATCAGGGAGCTCGGGGAGCTGCTCGACCGCCTCGGCGACGCCCCCAGCCTGGAGGAACTCGTCGCCAGCGACCTGGAGTTCCACCGGCGCATCGCGACCGCCTCGGGGATCCCCCTGCTGTGCTCGCTCCTCGACAGCATCTCGGGTGCCACCGTGCGGGCGCGGCTGTGGCGGGGCATCACCGAGGAGACCGCCGTGGCCCGGACCCTGTCCGAGCACCGGGCCATCCTGGACGCGCTCGCCGCGCGGGACGCGCGGACGGCGGAGGCGTGGGCGACGATCCACATCTCCAACGTCGTCCGCTGGCTCGACAGCGTGCTGTGACCTGCCGTACCGCCGTCTTCCGCCGCCTCCCCCGGTGACGCACGACAAGGGCGGGCGCCTCCCCAGGGAGCGCCCGCCCGTCGGCATGCCGTGGGTGAGGTCGTACCTCCCCCTCGCGCCGCCGGCGAATGAGGCGCTCTCAAGGCCCGAGAAACATCCGATGTCTACTTGCCTCACCTCTTGCGATCGCCGTATCGTTCTCGCCCAACAGGCCAATCACCCGATCTGTGCTGATGGTTGGGGCTGCTCCGCGTCGCTCGGGCAGATGAAGCCGAACACCGAGCAAGCAGCCCAGGTGTGAAAGGAACCCCGTTGTCCACTGACATCACGCGGGTCATCGCGATGGACACCTACGACATACGATTCCCGACCTCCCGCCAACTCGACGGGTCCGACGCGATGAACCCGGACCCCGACTACTCCGCCGCCTACCTCGTCCTGCGCACGAACGAGCCCGACGGCCCCACGGGACACGGCTTCACCTTCACCATCGGGCGTGGCAACGATGTACAGGTCGCGGCGATCGAAGCGCTCCGTGCCCACGTCGTCGGCCGGTCCGTGGAGGACCTCTGCGCCGACCCCGGCCTCGTCAGCCGGGCGCTCGTCGGCGACAGCCAGCTCCGCTGGCTCGGGCCCGAGAAGGGCGTCATGCACATGGCCGTCGGGGCCGTGGTCAACGCCGTGTGGGACCTCGTCGCCAAGCGACAGGGGAAGCCGCTGTGGAAGCTGCTCGCCGACGCCGATCCCGAGTGGCTCGTCTCGCAGGTCGACTTCCGCTACATCACCGACGCCCTCACCCCCGAGGAAGCACGGGAGCTCCTCCGGCGCGGCAAGGACGGCCGCGCCGAGCGCGAGAGCGGCCTGCGGGCGCAGGGCTACCCGGCGTACACCACCTCGCCCGGCTGGCTCGGCTACAGCGACGAGAAGCTCACCCGACTCGCCGAGGAGGCGGTGGCGGCGGGCTTCACCCAGATCAAGCTGAAGGTCGGCGCCGACCTCGCGGACGACGTCCGCCGCTGCCGGGCCGCCCGCGCCGCCGTCGGAGCGGACGTCCGCCTGGCGGTCGACGCCAACCAGCGGTGGAACGTCACCGAGGCCATCGAATGGACCCGGGCGCTCGCCGAGTTCGACCCGTACTGGATCGAGGAGCCGACCAGCCCCGACGACATCCTCGGGCACGCGCGCGTGCGAGCCGCCGTCGCCCCCGTGAAGGTGGCCACGGGCGAACACGTGCAGAACCGCATCGTGTTCAAGCAGCTCCTGCAGGCGAACGCCGTCGACATCGTCCAGCTCGACGCGGCCAGGGTCGGCGGCGTGAACGAGAACCTCGCCATCCTGCTCCTCGCCGCCAAGTTCGGCGTCCCCGTCTGCCCGCACGCCGGCGGCGTCGGACTGTGCGAGCTGGTCCAGCACCTCGCGATGTTCGACTTCGTGGCGCTCAGCGGCACCACCAAGGACCGGGTCATCGAGTTCGTCGACCATCTCCACGAGCACTTCGTGCACCCGGCCGTCATCCGCGAGGGCGCGTACACGACGCCCCTCGCTCCCGGCTTCTCGGCCGACATGCACGAGGCCTCCCTCACCGCGTACGCCTACCCCCACGGCACGTTCTGGGCCGCCGACCTGGCCGGATCGCTCGCCGACGAGGCGGTCGACGCATCCGTGGTCGAGGTGACCGCATGACCGCGTACCCGCTCGCCGGCCTCCGTGCCGTCGTGACCGGCGGTGCCTCCGGCATCGGTCTCGCCGTCGCCCGTCTGCTGGACGCGCGGGGCGCCTCCGTGGCCGTCCTGGACCTCGACCCGTCGGCCACCCCCGACCCCCTCACCGCCCTCCGCGCGGACGTCGCCGACGACACCTCGGTACGCGAAGCCGTCGCCGCGGCCGCCGCCGCACTCGGGGGCATCGACATCCTCGTCAACAACGCGGGCATCGGCGCCGCCGGCACCGTCGAGGACAACCCGGACGACCAGTGGCACGCCGTCCTTGACGTCAACCTCCTCGGCGTCGTCCGCACCACCCGCGCCGCCCTGCCCCACCTGCGCCGCTCGGAGCACGCCGCCGTCGTCAACATCTGCTCCATCGCCGCCACAGCCGGCCTGCCGCAGCGGGCCCTGTACTCGGCGAGCAAGGGAGCGGTCCTCTCCCTGACCCTCGCGATGGCGGCCGACCACGTGCGGGAGGGCATCCGGGTCAACTGCGTCAACCCGGGAACCGTGGACACCCCGTGGGTCGCCCGCCTGCTCGACGCGGCGGCGGATCCGGAGGCCGAACGCGCGGCACTCAGCGCCCGCCAGCCCACCGGCCGGCTCGTCGGCGCCGACGAGGTCGCGGCGGCGGTCGCCTACCTCGCGTCCCCGGCGGCGGCCTCGGTGACGGGCACCGCCCTCGCCGTCGACGGCGGCATGGCGGGACTCCGACTCCGATCGGCGGGCACATGAGCGCGGGCAAGAAGGCCGCTGCCCAGAGGACCGCCGCCAAGCAGGCCGTGCACGAGCGCGCCACGGACGACGGGCCCGTGGAGACGATGGCCGCGCACGAGCGGGCCGCGGACCGGCGCTCCGCGGGCGAACCGGCCGCCGACTCGCGCGCCGCGGACCCCGCGACCCTCGCCCGCGTCGCCCTCGGCCGGACCACCGCCTGGACCACCCGTCTCGCCTTCGGCGCGGCCGGCATCGGCAACCTCTACCGCCCCGTCACCGACGAAGACGCCCACCACACCCTCGCGACCGCGTGGGACCGGGGGATCCGCTCCTTCGACACCGCACCCCACTACGGCCTCGGCCTGTCCGAACGACGGCTCGGCGCCTTCCTCCGGGGCCGGCCCCGCGACACGTACACCGTGTCGACGAAGGTGGGCCGCCTCCTCGTCGCCGACCCCCATGCCACCGGCGACGACCTGGCCCATGGCTTCGCGGTCCCCGCCGCGTACCGCAGGGTCTGGGACTTCGGGGCGGACGGCATCCGGCGCGGCCTGGAGGCGAGCCTGGAGCGGCTCGGGCTCGACCGCGTCGACATCGTGTACCTGCACGACCCCGACGACCATGCCGACCAGGCGCTGCGCGAGGCGTACCCCGCCCTGGAACGTCTGCGGGCCGAGGGCGTCGTCCGTGCCATCGGCGTGGGCATGAACCAGACCGCGATCCCCACCCGCTTCGTCACCGAGACCGACATCGACGTCGTCCTGCTCGCCGGCCGCTACACCCTGCTCGACCGCAGCGGCCTCGCCGAACTGCTGCCCGCCGCACGGCGCCGTGGCGTCTCGATCGTCGCCGGAGGCGTGTTCAACTCGGGCCTCCTCGCCGATCCGCGTCCGGGCGCCACGTACGACTACGCGGCCGCCTCACCGGTGACCCTCGCCAGGGCCCTCCGGCTCCGCGAGATCTGTGAGCGCCACGGAGTGCCCCTGAGGGCCGCGGCGGCCCGCTTCCCGCTGCGCCACCCCGCCGTCGCGGGCGTCCTCCTCGGTCTCCGCAGCGCCGCGGAGGCCACGGACGCCGCCGACATGCTGGCCCGTGAGATACCCGAGGCGCTCTGGGACGAACTGCGCCACGACCACCGCATCCCCGGGTTCCTTCCCGCCCGCGACGGCCGGTGAGCCGCCGATGAGGATCGGACTGTTCATCACCTGCCTCAACGACACGCTCTTCCCCGGCACCGGTCGCGCCGTCGTCACCGTCCTCGAACGGCTCGGCCACACCGTCGAGTTCCCCCGCGAGCAGAGCTGCTGCGCGCAGATGCACTTCAACACCGGCTACCGCCCCGAATCCCTCCCCATGGTGGCCCGCTTCGCCCGCGCCTTCGCCGGATACGACGCCATCGTGACGCCCTCCGCCTCCTGCGCGGCCATGATCCGCGACAACCACCCCCTCCTCGCCGAACAGCTCGGCGACGCGGCACTGCGGGCCGCGGTGGCCGCGGTGATCCCCGGCGTCCACGAGCTGACCGAGTTCCTTGTCGACGTCCTCGGCGTCACCGACGTGGGCGCGGTCTTTCCGCACCGCGTGACCTACCACCCCACCTGTCACTCCCTGCGCGGAGTACGCCTGGGCGACCGGCCCCTGCGGCTGCTGCGCGCGGTCAAGGGCATCGACCTCGTCGACCTCCCCGCGGCCGACACGTGCTGCGGCTTCGGCGGCACCTTCGCCGTGAAGAACGCCGACACCTCCACCGCCATCCTCGCCGACAAGATGACCGACGTCCTGGGCACCGGGGCCGAGGTCCTGTGCGCCGCCGACAACTCCTGCCTCATGCACATCGGCGGTGGCCTCAGCCGGTGGAACAGCGGCGTACGCACCCTGCATCTCGCGGAGATCCTGGCCGCCACGGAAGGAACGAGGTGACCGGCATGACCGAGGACACCGACCACGACGGACGGGTCTGGCTCGGCGCCCCCGCCTTCCCCGAGGCCGCCCGCACCGCCCTGGCCGACACCCGGCTGCGCCACAACCTCCGGCACGCCACGACCACCATCCGCGCGAAGCGCCTCGACGCGACCGGGGAGGTACCGCACTGGGAGGAGCTCCGGGAGGCCGGCGCCGCCATCAAGCGCCGTACCGCACGCCATCTCGCCACCTACCTCGAGCAGTTGGAGGCCAGCGTCACCGCGGCCGGCGGCACGGTCCACTGGGCGGCCGACGCCGCCGACGCGCACCGCATCGTCGAAGGCCTCGTCCGCGCGGCCGGAGGCCCGGACACCGAGCGGCACGAGGTCGTCAAGGTCAAGTCGATGGCCACCCAGGAGATCGGGCTCAACGAGGCACTCGCGGCCGCCGGCATCACCGTGTACGAGACCGACCTGGCGGAACTCATCGTGCAGCTCGGCGAGGACCGCCCCTCCCACATCCTCGTCCCGGCGATCCACCGCAACCGGGCGGAGATACGGGAGATCTTCGCGGAGCGGATGGGGGAGTGGGGCCGGCCGGCGCCCGACGACCTCACCGACGACCCGACGGCGCTCGCCGAGGCGGCGCGACGTCACCTGAGGGAGAAGTTCCTCACCACGCGGGTGGCGGTCTCGGGGGCGAACTTCGCCGCTGCCGACACCGGCACCATCGCGGTCGTCGAGTCCGAGGGGAACGGACGGATGTGCCTGACCCTGCCGGAGACCCTGATCACCGTCATGGGCATCGAGAAGGTCGTGCCGACCTTCACCGACCTGGAGGTCTTCCTCCAGCTGCTGCCCCGCAGCTCGACCGGCGAGCGCATGAACCCCTACACCTCGCTCTGGACCGGAGTGACGCCCGGCGACGGCCCCCAGGACTTCCATCTGATCCTCCTGGACAACGGCCGCACCGATGTCCTCAAGGACACCGTCGGCCGCCAGGCCCTCGCCTGCATCCGCTGCTCGGCCTGCCTCAACGTCTGCCCCGTGTACGAGCGGACGGGCGGTCACGCCTACGGCTCGGTCTACCCCGGCCCGATCGGAGCGGTACTCACCCCCCAGCTGGCCGGGGTGCGGCGGGCGGCGTCGCTGCCCTTCGCCTCCACCCTGTGCGGTGCCTGCTACGAAGCCTGTCCGGTGAAGATCGACATCCCGCAGATCCTGGTCCATCTGCGCGCGAAGGCCGTCGAGGCGAAGCACGACGGCCGGGCGCTGCCGACACCGGAGGCGCTCGCCATGAAGGCGGCGTCCACCGTCCTCGACTCGCCCACGCTCCTGGCCCTCGCGCAGCGCGCGGGGGCGGCCGGCGGCCGGCTGCTGGGCGGCCGCGGCGGACGGATCCGGCGCCTGCCCGGCCCGCTCGGCGGCTGGTCCGCCACACGGGACGCGCCCGCACCGCCACGGGAGTCGTTCCGCACATGGTGGCGCACGCACCGGGAGGAGCGATGAGGAGCAGCGGCACGCACGGCGGCGCCGGGGAGGACCGCCCCGCCACGGACAGCCGGTCCGCCGTGCTGGCCCGTGTCCGCGCCGCGTTGAGCGACGTTCCGAGCGACGAGAAGCCTGATGACGTACCCGTTCCGCGGACCTACCGCCGTACGGTCGCGCCCGGCGACGTCGTCGGGCTCTTCGCCGCACGCGTCGCCGACTACCGGGCGACCGTGGTGCGTTGCGCACCGGAGGACGTGCCGGGGACCGTGGCCGCCCTCCTCGCACGCCGAGGAGCGCGGCGGGTCGTCGTGCCCGACGGCTTCCCGCCCGAGTTCCTGACGCGTACCGACGCGGACCTGGTGAGCGACCGTCCGCCCCTCAGCGTGGACCGACTCGCCTCCGTGGACGGCACATTGACCACCGCGGCCGTCGCCGTCGCGGAGACCGGGACGATCGTGCTCGACACGGGTCCGGGCCAAGGGCGTCGCGCCCTGTCCCTGGTCCCGGACCACCACCTCTGCGTGGTGCGCGCGGAGCAGGTCGTCCCGGACGTACCGGAAGCACTCGCCGGCCTGGACCCACTCAGCCCCCTCACCTTCATCTCGGGCCCGTCGGCGACCTCCGACATCGAACTCCGACGCGTCGAAGGCGTCCACGGCCCCCGCACCCTCGACGTCATCCTGGTCGTCACCGACACTTCCGGAGCGAACCCATGAGAATCGCCCTGCACACCCGGGTCCGCGCGGACCGCGTCGCCGCCTACGAGGAAGCGCACCGCGAGGTCCCCGCCGAACTGACCCGGGCGATCCGGGCCGCCGGCTGCACGTCCTGGACGATCTGGCGCAGCGGCACCGACCTCTTCCATCTGCTCGACTGCGAGGACTACGCCCGCCTCCTCGCCGAACTGGAGAACCTGCCGGTCAACGTGGCGTGGCAGGCCCGGATGACCGAACTCCTGGAGGTCGTGCACGACTACTCCGGTGACGGCGCCGACGCGGCACTGCCCGTGGTGTGGGAGCTGTGACCGGGACTGGGACCGGGGGCGCAGCCGCGGGCGAGTCTGGGTACGCGACGAAGGCCCCCACGGAGATGGCCACGGTGGGCGCCCTCCCCGCGGCGACCACCCACCGCATCCCCTCCCTCATCGACGCGCACCACCACCTCTGGGACCTCTCCGTCCGCGACCAGGACTGGATCACCGGACCCGCCCTCGCGCCCCTGCGCCGCACCTTCACGGAGCGCGACCTGAGCGCGGAGACGGCCGCTGCAAGGGTGACGGCCACCGTCCTCGTCCAGACGGTCACCGTCGCCGAGGAGACACCCGAGATGCTGGCCACCGCACACGACAGCGACCTGATCGCGGGTGTCGTCGGCTGGACCGACCTGACGTCCCCCGAGACCGCCGCCACCCTGGCCGCACTGCTCGCCCTGCCGGGCGGCCGGCACCTCGTGGGCATCCGCCACCAGGTCCAGTCGGAACCGGACCCCGCCTGGCTGCTCCGCCCCGACGTCCGCCGCGGCCTCACCGCCGTGGCCGACGCCGGGCTCGCGTACGACCTGGTGATCCTCCCGCACCAGCTCCCGGCCGCGACGACGGCCGCGAGAGACCTGCCCGAGCTGACCTTCGTCCTCGACCACGCGGCGAAACCGCACGTGTCGAGCGGAGAACTCGAACCGTGGGCGACCGACCTGCGCGCCTTCGCCGCCCTCCCGAACACGGTCGCCAAACTCTCCGGCCTCCACACCGAGGCCGACTGGCACACCTGGACCCTGCGGGACCTCCAACCGTACGCGGACACCCTCCTCGACGCCTTCGGCCCAGGCCGCCTGATGTTCGGCTCCGACTGGCCGGTGTGCACTCTGGCGGCGTCCTACCGCCAGACGCTCACCACCGCGGAGAAGCTCACGGAGGCGCTCAGCCCCGGAGAACGGGCCGCGGTCTTCGGCGGCACGGCGGCGGAGACGTACCGACTGGGGGAGCGGACCACTCCCTGGGCGGGCCGAGAGGTGGTCACGTAGGGGCGCGGTGCCGCGCCGAAGGCAGCGGTGGTGCGACGAGGGGGTCCGCCTCCTGGCCGTAGGCGCGAGCGGGGGGCGCCGCCCGACCGGCCTCGGGTGCCCGCTGACCGGACGGTGTGGCGGCGCTGTGAGCAGGAGCGCCGGTGAACGGGCGGGCCAAGCCGAACCCGGCAGGGGCGTGCTGCCGGGTGCAGAGGTGGAGGGGCTCTCGTACATGCCGACGGCTCCCCTCCTGGGTTGAGCAGGAGTGGGAGCCGTTCGGGGTTGTGGTGCTTGGGCTGTGTGGGGTCAGGCGTGGCGGTGGGTGTGGCGGTTGCCGGTGATGAGGCGGTAGAGGGCGAGGAGGATGACGGAGCCGACGATGGCGGCGACCCAG